>CAYNOF010000034.1:0-1287 GCA_964398335.1 uncultured Rhizobiaceae bacterium | reverse complement strand
CATTCGATTTCGTCGAATGGGCGTATCGGCCCACGGTGATCGAGAAGGTGGCGATGCCGATGCCGACCCTGCCGGTCTTCGCGCAGCGTCCGAGGATGGTATAGGTCATGCCTTCTCCTTCACACGCTTGGCCTCGAGTTGCTTCACGAAGACATCCTGCGGGATCGCCTTCGCCGGATCGGTGTCGCGGCCGCGATAGAATTCCTCGTAGAGCTTGAATTCCTCCAACACGCGCCGCAGCTCTTCGACCGCCGTTTCGTGCACGTCGACGCGGACGTCGACATCGGGGAAATCACGCCGGTCGACGACCTTGATCGCGGCCGAGCGCTCGGTGCGATGCGCGTCGGCCGGGCCCTGGCCACCGGCATCGCGACCGCCTTCGATCGCGCGCATCAGGCGATACTCCAGCGCATCGCCGGGACCCCCGAGGAAACCCGCGATCATGCCGTCGAGCACCTGCGGACCGAGCAGGCCGTTCCCGAAAGCCACGCAGTCGGCGGCCTCCTTGTGTCCCGCCCAACCGCGACAGCCGGGACCGGTGTGGGCGGCGACCTTGCCGTCGCGGTCCATGATCGCGATCTGGCGAAAGCTGTGCTCGGTGTCGTTGCCCGCGAAGATCTCCATCACACGCGCCGGCAGGTAACCCTGGCCCAGCAGCTTGATGCCGAGCGGATCGTTGGTCCGGTTGGGGAATGCCTGCGTCTTGCAGACGCCGACGTTGGCGGCCACGCCTTCGCAGCGTCCGCCGACCGCCAGCGAGTAGGTGGCGATGCCGAGGCCGAGACGGCCCGTGCGCCGGCAGCGTCCGATGAGTGAGAAAGTCATTGTGCGGCCTCTCGCTTCCCGGCGAGCGTCTGGACGAAAGCATATTGCGGCATCGCGTCCTTCGGGTTCCTGGACCGCTCCCTGTAATAGCCGCGATAGAGTTCGTACTCCTCGAATGCGCGGCGCAGTTCCTCGACCGCCTTGTCGTGCAGGTCGACGCGCAGATCCAGCTCGGCATGATCGTAGTCGCCGTAGACCATCACCGCGGCGGAGCGTTCGGGCAAGTGGCCGTCATTGCCGGTCTGGCCGCCAGCATCGCGGCCCGCTTCGATCGCGGCCAGCAGCCGGCGCTCGAACGACAGCTCGATCGCGCCTTCATAGGCAGCGGCCATGGCATCGATCACCGGCTTGCCGGACAGCACATTGCCCATGGCGACATAGCCGTCGCCGATCACATGGCCAGCCCAGCCGCGATTCTTCGCGCCGCTGTAGGCAGCAACCCGACCGAGGCGATCGATCACC
>CAYNOF010000033.1:0-2854 GCA_964398335.1 uncultured Rhizobiaceae bacterium | reverse complement strand
GACCTGCTGCCGCTGGTCGACCATCCGGAGGAGTTCGAGCGCGAGTTGCGCGCCCTCGACGTGCCGGCCGCCGAGGTCCGCCACCCGGCGGTGTTCGGCCGCATCGCGCGCAGCCGCCCGCTGGTGGGGCACGAGACCGACTTCCTGCGCACGCTGACGGCCAAGCCGGTCAAGGTCGCCTTGCCGGGACCCTATCTGCTGACACGGACCATGTGGATGGAGTGCCTGCAGGAACGCGCCTATGAAAGCCGCGAGCAGCTTGCGCAGGACATCGTGGCGGCGCTGCGCGCGGAGCTGGCCGACCTCCTCGCCGCCGGCGTCACGCTGGTCCAGTTCGACGAGCCGGTGCTGTCGGAGGTCGTGTTCAGCGGCGCCAAGAGCCGGCCGAGCTTCATGTGCGGCGCGCTGTCGGAGTCGCGCGGGCCCGAGCACGAGCTGGGATTCGCCCGCGATCTTCTCAATGCGGTGATCGAAGGCATGCCGCGCGAGCGGATCGCGCTGCATGTCTGTCGCGGCAACTGGACCCCGGACGAATCGGTCGCGCTCAGCGGCAGCTACCAGCCGCTGCTGGCGACCCTGCAGGCGATGAAGGTCGGCGCCTACCTGCTGGAGATGTGCACGCCGCGCGCCGGCGAGATGGAGGTCCTGCGGTCGCTGCCCGCCGATGCCCGCATCGGCGTGGGCGTCGTCAACCAGAAGCACGCCCATGCGGAAGGGCTCGACGACGTGGCGGCGAAGATCAGGGGGGCGATCGACCTGTTCGGCGCCGAGCGCGTCCTGCTGCACCCCGATTGCGGCTTCGCGACCTTCGCCGACAACCCGATCTGCAACGCATCGTCGGCCGAGGCGAAACTCGCGGTCATCGCCCAAGCCCTCGACCGTGTTCGCTGAGGATCGTACGGACCGCCGAACGCCCGCATCGCCGCCATCCCGGGCGCAATGAGGGATGACGAGACGTCGTTGCGCCTTGATGGAGCGGATCGAGGCCGGGGCGTTCAAAAGCGGCGCGGTCTGGTGCAACATCCGTACCGCCTTCAAGGGGAGCGGTGCACCGGATGGATTTCGATCTCGTGTTGCGTGACGTGCGGCTGGCCGAGAGCAAGCCCGATCAACCGACCACCGACATCGGTGTCAAGGACGGCCGCATCGCGGCGATTGCCCGCGGCCTCGGCGGCGGCGCCAGGGAAGAGGTGAGGGGCGGCGGCCGGCTGATCTGCTCGGGCTTCGTCGACACCCATATCCATCTCGACAAGTCCTGCATCCTCGAACGCTGCGAATGCACGACCCGGCGCAATCCGCATCTGGCGATGGAGCGCGTGTCGGCGGTCAAGCATACCTTCACGGTCGAGGATGTCGTGCAGCGCGCCTCGGGCACGATCGAGAAATGCATCGGCCACGGCGCCACGCGCATGCGCACCCATGTCGAGGTCGATCCCAAGGTCGGGCTGCGCGGCTTCGAGGGCGTGAAGGTGCTGGTCGACAAGTACAGGTGGGCGATCGACCTCGAGATCTGCGTCATGCCGCAGGAAGGCCTGACCAACAATCCTGGAACGGACGAGCTGATGCTCGCCGCGCTCAGGAACGGCGCCACGGTCGTCGGCGCGGCGCCGAACTACGATACCGACCGCGCGGCGCAGATCCACCGTGTCTTCGAGATGGCGCGCGAATTCGACGTCGACATCGACATGCATCTCGACAGCGGCGCCTCCGCCGAGGAACTCGACACGCTGCTGGTCTGCGATCTTGCTGAGAAATACGGATGGGGCGGGCGCGTCGCGGTCGGCCACGTGGGAAAGCTCTCGACCATGCCGCAGAAGGACCTCGACAAGGTCGCGAAGCGCATGGCCGATGCCGGCGTGGCCGCCACCGTGCTGACGGCGACCGATCTCTATCTCGGCGGCCGCCATACCGACCACAACGTGCCGCGCAACCTGGTTGACCTGAACCGGCTCACCGAGCTTGGCGTCACCTGCTCCGTCGGCTCCAACAACATCCTCAATCCGTTCACGCCGTTCGGCGACGGCCAGCTCCTGCGCCAGGTCAACCTGCAGGCGATTGCCACGCAGCGTGGCAACGATGACGAGGTCAAGGCGCTGTGGGACATGACCACGTCGGCCGCGGCGCGGCTCATGCGCAAGGACGACTACGGCGTCGCCATCGGCAATCCCGCCGATCTCGTGATGCTCGACGCGACCGACGCGGTCATGGCGTTGCGCACCGTGGCGCCCGTGCTGGCTGCCTTCAAACGCGGCCGCCGGACCGTGACGCGCGAGCCCGTGCGACTGCATCGACCTTGACGCGTGCGGCGTCCGGGCGCCCGAAGAGCCGGGTCGAGGGCTCTTCAGTCAACGATTCCAGAGAATTGAGAGATAGGTCGTGGGGCCTGGGGCCGAAGCGGTGGTGTTCACCGAAGACCTGATCCCGCACTCGTGCGTGGCCGGGCGAACTGCCGGCTGAGCGACGGCGACGCGTGGAGGGCGCCTGAAGGCGGCACAGACGTTGCTAGCCCGCCTCCATGATTGCACCAGCGCCATAGGTTGACATGACGAAGCGGGTCATCTTGATCACGGGCGGCGGGATTGGCATCGGCCGCGCGACGGCGTTCGCCTTCGCTGAAGGCGACTGTCACGTCGTCGTCACCGATCTGCTCGAGGCCGAAGGCAAGGCCGTTGTCGAGGAGATCCGCGGCAAAGGCGGCAGCGCGGAATTCCAGTTCCTCGACGTCACGAAAACCGCCCAGGCTGACGCCGTCGTCGCCGACGTCGAAGGGCGGCTCGGCGCGATCGACGTCATCGTCGCCAATGCCGGCATTGCCCATCGCGTGCCACTGGAAGCGCTGACCGACGAGAAATGG
>CAYNOF010000032.1:0-2059 GCA_964398335.1 uncultured Rhizobiaceae bacterium | reverse complement strand
TCGGCTCGTGGATCCTCGAGGAGGCGGTGCACTACATCGACCTGCTGCTGCTGTACTTCCACGGCAGCGGTCTTCCGACCGAGCTGTCGGCCGACGGCCATCTGTCGTTCCGGGGCGCCGGGATGCACGATACCTTCACCTGCACCATGCGCTTTGCCGACGGCGCCTACGCCTCGTTCTCGCAATGCCTCGGCGGCTTCGAGCATTCGCTGGTGAGCGAGATCGCCGGCACCGAGGGCGCCATCCGCACGTGGTGGACCGGCGCCAGCGACCGCACGCCCACGGCCGATTTCGAGCTCAAGCTGCGCCGCGCCGGCTCGAGCGACGCCGAGATCGTGCCGATCGAGAAATCCGGCGAGGTCTACGAGCTCGAGGAACAGATGCGCCGCCTCGTCACGGACGTGCCGCGCCGCAGCCCGCTGGTCTCCGCCCGCGCCGCCCTGCCCGCGCAGGTGATCTGCCTGGAGATCGAACGCGCCATCGCCGAGCGGCGCACGATCAAGCTGGACTGGAAACCTCCGTCGTCCTGAGCCGACGCTCAGCCGCTGTTGCGCAACCCCGCGGCGATGCCGTTGATGCTGAGGTGGATGCCCTGCACGGTCGCCGGGTCGTTGTCGCCGGCGCGGTGGCGGCGCAGCAGCTCGATCTGCACGTGGTTGAGCGGATCGATGTAGGGGAAGCGGTTGCGGATCGAGCGGGCCAGCAGCGGATTGCCCTCCAGCAGCGCCGTCTGGCCCATGATCGCGCAGACGACGTCGATGCAGCTCTGCCACTCGGCGCGCACGCGGCCGAAGACCTGTTCGCGCAACGCCGCGTCGGTGACCAGCTCGGCGTAGCGCGAGGCGATGGCGATGTCGCTCTTGGCCAGCACCATGTCCATGTTGGACAGCGCGGTGCGGAAGAAGGGCCATTCGGCGTACATCCTGTGCAACGTCGCCATGCTGTCGGCGTGCCCGGCCAGCCAGGCCTTCACCGCCGCGCCGAAGCCGTACCAGCCCGGCAGCATCAACCGGCACTGCGCCCAGCTGAACACCCAGGGAATCGCGCGCAGATCCTCGATGCGCTGCCGGGTCGAGCGCGAGGCCGGGCGACTGCCGATGTTGAGGCTGGCGATCTCGCCCAGCACGGTCGACTCGCGGAAATAGCGGTCGAAGCCTTCGGTCTCGTAGACCAGCGCGCGATAGGCGCCGAAGGCGTGCGCCGACAGCTCCTCCATGACCGCGATATAGGCGTCGGGCGGCGGCTGGTCGGCGTCGAGCAGGCTGGCTTCGAGCGTGGCGGCGGCGAGCGTCTCGAGGTTGCGGCGGCCGACCTCGGCGTTGGAGTACTTGCCGGCGATCACCTCGCCCTGCTCGGTGATGCGGATCGCGCCCTGCACCGCGCCCGGCGGCTGGGCGAGGATCGCCTCGTAGCTCGGACCGCCGCCGCGGCCCACCGATCCGCCGCGGCCATGGAACAGGCGCAGCCCGATGCCGTGACGCCTGAAGACGTCGATCAGCACCAGCTCGGCCTTGTAGAGCTCCCAGGTCGAGGTGAGGTAGCCGCCGTCCTTGTTGCTGTCGGAGTAGCCCAGCATCACCTCCTGGACGTTGCCGCGCGATTCGAGCAGCCGGCGGTAGGCCGGCAGACCCAGCAGCGCGTCCATGATGCCGCCGCAGCGCTGCAGGTCGCCGATGGTCTCGAACAGCGGCACGATATCGACGGCGAGCCGGCCCTCGCGCGGCCGCAGCAGGCCGACCTCCTTCAGCAGCACCGCGACCTCGAGGTTGTCGGAGACGCTGTCGGCCTTGGAGATCACGTAATGCGGCATCGATGCCGCGCCGTAGCGCCGGTGCGCGTCGGCGGCGACGCGCAGCATGTCGAGCTCGGTCGCGGTGTCGTCGCCATAGGCCTGGTAGGCCGACGCCAGCGGCCGCATGTTGGCCAGCTCGCCGGCCAGCAGCGCCGTGCGCTCGGGCTCGGCCATCGTCCGGTAGTCGATGCCCGTGCCGGCGACCTCGAAGAGATCGGCCATGACGCGCTCGTGCACGTCGGAGTTCTGGCGGATGTCCAGCGCCGC
>CAYNOF010000031.1:0-1143 GCA_964398335.1 uncultured Rhizobiaceae bacterium | reverse complement strand
GTACGGCAAGCCGATCCGGCTGTTCGTCACCATCCGCAAGACGGGCGGCCACATGGTGGTCGACTGGACCGGCACCCATCCGCAGGTCAAGGGCGCCATCAACAACACGCTCTCCTTCACCAAGGCGGCCTCCTATACCGGCATCCGCTCGGTGCTGCCGGCGGGCATCCCCAACAACGAGGGCGTGTTCCGCGCCATCGAGGTGATCTGCCCGCCCGGCACGGTCGGCAACGGCGTGCTGCCGGCGGCCTGCGCCGCGCGCGGCCTCACCGGCTTCCGCATGGTCGACTGCATGTTCGGCGCGCTCGCCATGATGCTGCCCGACAAGGTCAAGGCGGCGGGCGACGGCGGCAACACCGGCATCTCGATCGGCGGCTACGACGCGGCGCGCAAGCCCTTCGTCTATGTCGACTTCACCTGCGGCGCCTGGGGCGCGCGGCCGTTCGCCGACGGGCTCGACGGCAACTCGCACATGTTCGCCAACATGGCCTCGCACTCGATCGAGGTCACCGAGGCGGAGCAGCCGATCCAGCTGCTCGCCTACGAGTTCGTCGCCGACAAGGCGGGCGCCGGCAAGTACCGCGGCGGCGTGCCGTTCAGGCGCGACTACCGGTTCCTCGAGCAGGAAGGCATGCTGCAGGTGCGCTCCGACCGGCGCGACTTCCGGCCGTTCGGCCTCTACGGCGGCAGCCCCGGCGGCCCGTCGGAGAACTACCTCAATCCCGATGGCGAGAACCGGCTGCTGCCCTCGAAGCTCACCATGACGGTCAAGCGCGGCGACATCTTCCGCCACGTGCTGGCCGGCGCCGGCGGCTGGGGCGATCCGCTGGAGCGCGATCCCCAGGCCGTGCTGCGCGACGTGCGCTACGAGCTGCTATCGGCGCACATGGCCGCGGCCGACTATGGCGTGGTGATCGACACGGCCGGCTGGACGGTCGACGCGCCGGCGACGGCGCGACTGCGCGCCGAGATCGCGGCGTCACGCGGATGGACCGAGGTGCCGAAAGTGCAGCGGCAGGAGCCGGTGCGTCTGCCGCGCGCCGCGGAATAGCCCGTCATGACCGTCACCTATCGCGTCGGTGTCGACATCGGCGGCACCTTCACCGACATCGTGCTGCTCGGATCCGACGGCACCATCCACAC
>CAYNOF010000030.1:0-4500 GCA_964398335.1 uncultured Rhizobiaceae bacterium | reverse complement strand
TTTTATTTGAAGGGCTCAGGCCCTTTTTCCAGAGGCGTTGGGGACGAACTCACCGTGGCGCAGGAAGCTACCGGTCCGGCCAGTCTTGCCGGGCGCTATGCAAGCGCACTGTTCGACCTCGCCGACGAGGCGAAGGCGCTCGATGCCGTCGCGACCGATCTCACCAATCTGCGCACCATGATCGGCGAGAGCGACGACCTGCGCCGCCTTCTGGCCAGCCCGGTCGTGGGCCGCGAGGCGCAGGGCAAGGCGCTCGCCGCGCTGGTCCAGCAGGCCGGCATCGGCGATCTGGTCAGCAAGTTCGTCGGCACGGTGGCCAAGAACGGCCGCGCGCGCGATCTGCCGAACATGATCTCGGCCTTCCTCGCCGAGCTGGCGCGCCGCCGCGGCGAGACGACGGCCGATGTGGTGTCGGCGACGCCGCTCAACGAATCGCAGATGAATGCGCTGACCGAGACGCTGCGCCGTCTGGTCGGCAACAAGGTTTCCGTGAACGCACGGGTCGACAGTGATCTGCTAGGGGGACTGGTGGTCAAGGTCGGCTCGCGCATGTTCGACTCGTCGATACGCACCAAGCTGCAGCGCCTGCAGCTTGCGATGAAGGGGGTTGCGTGATGGACATTCGGGCCGCCGAGATTTCGGCCATCATCAAGCAGCAGATCGCCGGCTTCGGCGCCGAGGCCGAGGTCGCGGAAGTCGGCCAGGTGCTGTCGGTCGGCGACGGCATCGCGCGCGTGCACGGCCTCGACAACGTCAAGGCCGGCGAGATGGTCGAGTTCCCGGGCGGGGTCAAGGGCATGGCCCTCAACCTCGAGACCGACAACGTCGGCGTCGTGATCTTCGGCGACGACCGCGGCATCCGCGAGGGCGACACCGTCAAGCGCACCGGCGCCATCGTCGACGTGCCGGTGGGCAAGGGCCTGCTGGGCCGCGTCGTGGACGGCCTGGGCAACCCGATCGACGGCAAGGGTCCGATCGCCGCCGCCGAGCGCAAGCTCGTCGAGGTCAAGGCGCCGGGCATCATCCCGCGCAAGTCGGTGACCGAGCCGATGCAGACCGGCCTGAAGGCGATCGACGCCCTAGTGCCGATCGGCCGCGGCCAGCGCGAGCTGATCATCGGCGATCGCCAGACCGGCAAGACCGCCGTCGCCGTCGACACCTTCATCAACCAGAAGAGCATCAACGCCGGTGGCGACGAGTCGCGCAAGCTGTACTGCGTGTACGTCGCCGTCGGCCAGAAGCGCTCGACCGTGGCCCAGATCGTCAAGACGCTCGAGGATGCCGGCGCGATGGAATACTCCATCGTCGTCGCCGCCACCGCGTCCGACCCGGCGCCGCTGCAGTTCCTCGCGCCCTATACCGGCTGCGCGATGGGCGAGTTCTTCCGCGACAACGGCATGCACGCCGTGATCGTGTACGACGACCTCTCCAAGCAGGCCGTCGCCTATCGCCAGATGTCGCTGCTGCTGCGCCGCCCGCCGGGCCGCGAAGCCTATCCGGGCGACGTGTTCTACCTGCACTCCCGGCTGCTCGAGCGCGCCGCCAAGCTCAACGAGAAAAACGGCTCGGGCTCGCTCACCGCGCTGCCGGTCATCGAGACCCAGGCCGGCGACGTGTCGGCCTACATCCCGACCAACGTGATCTCGATCACCGACGGCCAGATCTTCCTCGAGACCGAGCTCTTCTTCCAGGGCATCCGCCCGGCCATCAACGTCGGCCTGTCGGTCAGCCGCGTGGGTTCGGCGGCGCAGATCAAGGCGATGAAGCAGGTCGCCGGCACCATCAAGCTGGAGCTGGCGCAGTATCGCGAGATGGCGGCCTTCGCCCAGTTCGCCTCCGACCTCGATGCCTCGACGCAGCGCCTGCTGGCGCGCGGCCAGCGTCTGACCGAGCTGCTCAAGCAGGCACAGTTCTCGCCGATGGCGGTCGAGGAACAGGTCGTCTCGATCTTCGCCGGCACCCGCGGTTTCCTCGACGGCCTGCCGGTGGCCCGCGTCGGCGAGTTCGAGCGCCGCGCGCTCGAAGCGCTGAAGGCAAGCGATGCCGCGGTGCTCGACGCGATCCGCAACGAGAAGCAGATCTCGCCGGCGACCGAGGAGAAGCTGAAGACCTTCTTCGCCGACTTCGCCAAGAAGTTCGCCTGAGCCCGTAATCGCTGACGAGCCCAGGCGGACACCGCGATGCCCAGCCTCAAATCCTACCGGTTGCGGATCCGAAGCGTTCAGTCGACGCAGAAGATCACCAAGGCCATGAAGATGGTCGCCGCCGCCAAGCTGCGCCGCGCGCAGGAAGCGGCGCAGGCCGGCCGGCCCTATGCCCAGGCGATGGACCGCATGCTGGCCTCGCTGGCCACGGGCATGCTCGGCAAGGCCGGCGCGCCCAAGCTGCTGGCCGGCACCGGCTCCGACAAGGTCCACCTGCTGATCGTCGCCACCGCCGATCGCGGCCTGTGCGGCGGCTTCAACAGCTCGATCGTGCGCGAGGCGCGCCGCGCCATCCGCTCCCTGCAGGCCGAGGGCAAGACGGTCAAGATCCTGGCCGTCGGCCGCAAGGGCCGCGACCAGCTGCGCCGCGACTACGGCGCGCTGATCGTCGACACGATCTCCGACCTCGGCAAGCCGCGCCTGAGCTTCGCCGACGCGCGCAAGGTCGCCGACAAGGTGCTGGCGATGTTCGAGGCGGGCGAGTTCGACGTCGCCACGATCATCTACAACCGCTTCCGCTCGGCGATCAGCCAGATCCTTACCCGCCAGCAGATCATTCCGCCGGCGGTGCCCGAGGCCGAGACCGGCTCGGGCGGCAGCCCGTACGAATTCGAGCCGGACGAGGAGACCATCCTCACCGAGCTGTTGCCGCGCAATCTCGCGGTGCAGATCTATCGTGCGTTGCTGGAGAACGCCGCGTCCGAGCAGGGCGCGCGCATGACCGCGATGGACAACGCCACGCGCAACGCGGGCGACATGATCAAGCGACTGACCCTGCAGATGAACCGCTCGCGTCAGGCGTCGATCACCAAGGAACTCATCGAGATCATCTCGGGCGCCGAAGCGATCTGAGACGACACGAACCGATCGATACGAGGTAGAGCCATGGCCGCCAACAACATCGGCAAGATCACCCAGGTAACGGGCGCCGTCGTCGACGTGCAGTTCGAGGGTGAGCTGCCGGCCATCATGAACGCGCTGAACGTCGACTCCGACGGCCGCAAGGTCGTGCTCGAGGTCGCGCAGCATCTCGGTGAGTCGACCGTGCGCACCATCGCCATGGACACCACCGACGGCTTCGTGCGCGGCCAGAAGGCGGTCGACACCGGCGGCCCGATCGCCATGCCGGTCGGTCCGGAGACGCTGGGCCGCATCCTCAACGTCATCGGCGAGCCGGTCGACGAGCGCGGCCCGGTTGGCGCCAAGCAGTCGCTGCCGATCCACCGTAGCGCGCCGGAGTTCGTCGACCAGTCGACCGAGGCGCAGATCCTCGTCACCGGCATCAAGGTCATCGACCTGCTCGCGCCGTACGCCAAGGGCGGCAAGATCGGCCTGTTCGGCGGCGCCGGCGTCGGCAAGACCGTGACGATCATGGAGCTGATCAACAACGTCGCGAAGGCGCATGGCGGCGTGTCGGTGTTCGCCGGCGTGGGCGAGCGCACCCGCGAGGGCAACGACCTCTATCACGAGATGATCGAGTCGGGCGTCATCAAGCTCAACGACGACGGCTCGACCTCGGGCTCGAAGGTGGCGCTGGTCTATGGCCAGATGAACGAGCCGCCGGGTGCGCGCGCGCGTGTCGGCCTGTCGGGCCTGACCGTCGCCGAGTACTTCCGCGACGCCGAAGGCCAGGACGTGCTGTTCTTCGTCGACAACATCTTCCGCTTCACCCAGGCCGGCTCGGAAGTGTCGGCGCTGCTCGGCCGCATTCCCTCGGCCGTGGGCTATCAGCCGACCCTGTCGACCGACATGGGCGCGCTGCAGGAGCGCATCACCTCGACCAAGAAGGGCTCGATCACTTCGGTGCAGGCCATCTACGTGCCTGCCGACGACCTGACCGACCCGGCGCCGGCGACCTCGTTCGCCCACCTGGACGCGACCACCGTGCTCAGCCGCTCGATCGCCGAGCAGGCGATCTTCCCGGCCGTCGACCCGCTCGACTCGACCTCGCGCATGCTCGACCCGCGCGTCGTCGGCGAGGAGCACTACAAGTGCGCGCGCGACGTGCAGCGCGTGCTGCAGCAGTACAAGTCGCTGCAGGACATCATTGCCATTCTCGGCATGGACGAGCTGTCGGAAGAGGACAAGCTGGTCGTGGCGCGCGCCCGCAAGATGCAGCGCTTCCTCAGCCAGCCGTTCCATGTCGCCGAGGTCTTCACCGGCACGCCCGGCGTGTTCGTGAAGCTCGAGGACACCATCAAGGCCTTCAAGGGCATCGTCGCCGGCGACTACGACGATCTGCCGGAGGCGGCGTTCTACATGGTCGGCACCATCGAGGAGGCCGTCGCCAAGGCCA
>CAYNOF010000029.1:0-3545 GCA_964398335.1 uncultured Rhizobiaceae bacterium | reverse complement strand
GTCTTGCCGATCCAGGCGACTTTCAGTTTCACGAAAAGATTCTAAAGCTGTTCCGGACCTAGGCCAGCTTTTTTCTGCTGCGGGGCGTCGCGGCCCGCTTGGTTTTGGCCGCGATGGCGGCAACTTTGCTCTTGCCGGATTTCGTCTTGCTGGCCTTGAGGTCGGCCGCCTCAATCTTTTTCGCCGACTTCCACAGCCGCTCCAGATCATAAAACTCGCGGGCCTTTTCGGAAAACACGTGCACCACAAAATCCACGTAGTCCAGCAGCACCCACTCCGCCTGGCGATATCCCTCGACATGGGTCGGCCGTAGACCGGCTTTCTTCAGCCGCTCTTCCACCTCGTCGGCAATGGCCTGCACCTGCCGCGGATTGCTGCCACTGCACACCACAAAGTAATCGGTGAAAGCACCCGATCCCTTTTCCAGTTCCAGCGTGGTGATTTGTTCGGCTTTTTTGTCCTGGCAGGCCGCAATGGCTTCCGCAACTTGGCGCTTGAGATCGTTTTTCTTCATCCCGGATAGCTTTCAGCCGTGGGCTGTTTGATGGTTGGCCCTGGCTCGAGTCGCCTCTGGCTTTATTGTAACTTACCGGCTGGCCTGTTTTTCTTGGGGAGCAGCAGGGCCCAGCGGACAAGAACCGGCCATGCGAACCGTGGGACTCCCCTGCTTATCGCGGTTTCGCCACAGGCTACTTGCTAATGGCTAAATGCCAATAGCTAACTCCCGCCCTTATACAACCCCACTTTGCGCACGTACTCCGCGACCACCGGATCCAGCAGCCGGCCCACTCCCTTTTTCCCGGCCAGCGCCGCCCGGATCGCCGTCGAAGAAGCCGGCTGCTGCACCCCGTCCAGCAGGTGAATGGTCACGCCGGGCAAAACCAGATCGCCCATAGCCGGATGCTTGGCAAAGGGCTTGGTGACCGCCGCTTTGGGACGCAGGCTCTCCGGCAGTGCGGTGGCCACATCGGCCAGCGAGAAGCCAGGACGACTGGCGACAATGAACTCGCACTCCCGCAGCAGAGCTTCCGCCTCGCGCCATTTGGCGATGTCGCGAAATGCATCGATCCCGATTAATAGAAAAATCCGGTCGCTTTTCTTCAGGCTTTTCTTCCAATACCGGATAGTGTCGATGGTGTAGTTAGCCGCCAGTTTGGCTTTACCGCTCTTCGCTTCCGGCAATTCCTCCCGCGGCGCTTCCAGCAGCGACGGCACAAACCCCTTCTCCTCCCGCGTTGCCAGCGCGATCATGGCATAACGCTGGGCAAAGGTTGCCGTGGTTTGCCCGCGGTGCGGCGGAACATTGGCTGGCACAAAATGCACTTGATGCAGCTGATACCGTTCCTGTGCCGCGCGCGCCAGGGCGATGTGTCCCAGGTGAATCGGATCGAAGGTCCCGCCAAAAAAGCCTAGATTCATACGCTTCCTACATGGAATACCTGAATTAGTGTCTGATTTCCCCGGGCAAAACCGCAAGAAAATCTTGTCCCGCCTCTGCTCTCTGCATGAAACCCTTGATGGAATTGGTTGCTGTTTCGCTCTGTACCCCTGGGCAGATACAGAGTGGACTCCCGTAACTCGCGCTGGTTCCAATTCGGGAACTACTATGCGTTTGTATGCGACTGAAACTCCCCCTTCTTCGCGCACGCTCCATCCCGCCCGCGCGCGCGGCTATTTTGCGCTACGGCGTGGCCGTCCTCAGCATCATTCTGGCTCTGATCCCAGCCTTCCTGCTTTCTGATGTCGTGGAAAGCCGGCTCGTCGTCTTTGCCGTAGCCATCATGGTCAGCGCCTGGTATGGCGGCTGGAAACCGGGCCTGGTGGCCACTTCGTTCGCGCTCACCGTCAGCGCTTACTTCTCTCTGGCCGGCGCGCAAACCTCCCAGGAGTACCGCAAGGCGGTCATCCATCTTACGCTGTTTGTTTTTGTGGCCGTCCTGATTTGTTCCTTCAACGCCGCTCTGCGCGCCGCGCAGGAGGGCCTGCGCCGTTCCGAGATCAATTTCCGCTCCCTGGTCACCAATGCCCCTTATGGGATCTGCCGCTGCGATTCGGCCGGCATCATTCTCAACGCCAACCCGGCCCTGGTCGGCCTGCTGGGATACGGCTCCGCTGTCGAGCTGCTGGGCAACAACCTGGCTAATCTCTATGCCGACACCCAGCAATGGTTTACCGTCGCCGACTACTTCCGCTCCTTGCAGCGCTTCAACGGCCTGGTGGCCGAATGGAAAAAGCGCGATAGCGCCTCCATCGTCGTACGGCTCTCCGGTCGCGCCATTCGCGGCGAGAACCAGGAAATGTTCTTCGAGCTCTTCGCCGAAGACGTCACCGAGCACCGCATTCTCGAGGAACAACTTCGCCAGGCCCAAAAAATGGAAGCCGTGGGCCGTCTGGCCGGCGGCATTGCCCACGACTTCAACAATCTGCTCATGGTCATTTCCGGATACTGCGAACTCTTACTCGATCGCGTAGGTCCCGACCCCGAGGTGCGTCTTCCCGCCCAGGAAGTTGCCCACGCCGCCGAACGGGCCACCGCCCTTACTCGCCAGCTGCTGGCCTTCAGCCGCAAACAAATGCTTATGTTGAAAGTCGTAGATCTCAACGCCGTCATCACGGAAAAACTCAAGATGTTGACCCGCCTCATCGGGGAAGACATCGACCTGGTCATGATTCCCGGGCCCGAAATCGGCGCGGTCAAAGCCGATCCCACCCAGATTGAACAGGTCATCATGAACCTCGCAGTCAACGCCCGGGACGCTATGCCGCAAGGGGGCAAGCTCACCATCGAAACCGCCAACGTCAGTCTGGATGAAAATTTCTCCCGCCTGCATGCCCCGCTGCAACCCGGCGAGTACATCATGCTCGCTATCAGCGACACCGGCACCGGCATGGACGCTGACACCCAGAACCACATCTTCGAGCCTTTCTTCACCACCAAGGGGACCCGCGGCACCGGCCTGGGGCTTTCCACCGTTTACGGAATCGTGAAGCAAAGCGAAGGTTACATCTGGGTGCACAGCGAAGTCGGAAAAGGCACCAGCTTCAAAATCTACTTGCCGCGCGTCAGCGAAAGCGGCGAAGCCCTCTCCGAGCAACCCGAGGTGGTCTTGCCCGAGCCGGGCGTGGGCCACGAAACCATTCTGCTGGTCGAGGACGAAAAGACCCTGCTCAGCATGGGACGCTACTTCCTCGAGAAGCAGGGGTATACCGTGCTCGAGGCCGCCGACGGCGCGGCCGCCATCCAGGTTTGCAAGTCGCACTCCGGCCCCATTCACCTGCTGTTGACCGATGTCATCATGCCGGGCATGAATGGGCGCGAACTTGCCGACCGCCTCTGTTCGGTGCGGCCCGAAACCAGAGTTCTCTATATGTCGGGCTACACCGAAAATGCGATCGGCCACAACGGCGTACTGGAGGCAGGAACCAACCTGCTCCAGAAGCCCTTCACCCTTCCCGCCCTCAAAGCCAAAGTGCGGGAAGTTATTGACACGTCACTCCCTCAGGAGGCTTTTATGGCATCTCGTTCGTTGATTCAACCGCACATT
>CAYNOF010000028.1:0-1866 GCA_964398335.1 uncultured Rhizobiaceae bacterium | reverse complement strand
GGGCAAGACGACGCTCGCCCTGGCGGCGGCGGAGCGGCTCTCCGGCCACCATGACGCAGCATCGTGCTTCGTGGACTTCTCCTCGATCGACGATCCCCAGCTCGTGGTGCATGCGATCGCCGCTGCGCTGGGCGTGCGCGTCGATCTCGGCGATCTGCTCGGCGGCATCCGCGATCACCTCAGGGAGTCGTCGCGGCTGCTGATCCTCGACAATTGCGAGCATCTGTTGGCGGCCGTGGCGGCCGCGGCCGAGTATCTCGCCGCTGACCTCGGCCAGTCGGCCCTTCTCGCCACCAGCCGCGAGCCGCTGCGCACGCGCACGGAGCATGTCCATCGGCTTTCCCCGCTGGCTTGCCCCGAGACGACGACGCTGATCTCAGCCAGCGAGGCGCTGCGCTACCCCGCCGTCGCGCTGTTTGTCGCACGCGCCAATGAACGGGCTGGATACTCCCTGAGCGACGACGATGCCGCGGCGGTATCGATGATATGCGCGCAGCTCGACGGCATCCCGCTGGCGATCGAGCTCGCCGCGACGCGGCTGGATACGCTTCATCCGGCCGAATTGCTGCGCCGGCTGCAGGACCGTTTCGAGCTGCTGACCGGGACCGACCTTGCCGTGCCGGTGCGTCAACGCACACTGCAGGCCACGCTCGACTGGAGCTACCAGCTGCTCTCGGATGCCGAGGGCCGCATCCTGCGGTTCGCCGCGATCTTCGCGCGCGACTTCGCGCTGGACGACATCGTCGCGATCCTCAGCTCATCGGGCCTCGATACGGCGGATGTCGTCGCCGGTATCGAGAGCCTTGTCGCCAAGTCTTTCGTGCTGGCGGACTTGTCCCGGGGATCGCGCCGTTATCGACTCTTCGAGAGCAGCCGCAGCTACGCGCTCACGCGGCTCGACGCCGGCGGGGAACGGGACCGGGCGCATGTCGCGCACGCCAGTCACATCCTGACGATCGTCGAGCGCGCCGAGGAAGAATGGCACTGGCGCGCAAGGGATGACTGGAGCGCACACTACGGACCGCGCGTGGACGATCTGCGCCGCGCGGTTGCCTGGGCGTTCGGCGTCAACGGCGACCGCACGATCGGCATCCGGCTCACGGTGGCGGCAATCCCCCTGTGGGAAGCGCTGGGTGCGGCGAACGAGTGCGAATCTCGGGTCAAGGAAGCCCTTGGTGTCGCCGACGGGCTTGCGTCATGCGACGTCAGGCTGAGGATGAAGCTGGCGTGGAGGCATGCCTGGGCGCTGACCTGGTCGGCGCCAAAGATGTCCGCCGCCGGGGCGCCGTGGATCGAGTGCCTGCGTCTTTCCCGCGAGGCCGGCGACAGCGAGTACGAGCTGCGCGCGCTGTGGGCCCTGGCCGTCTACGAGAACTTTACCGGACGGTCCGTCGCCGCGATCGACCACCTGCTCGAGTTCGAGGCCGTCGCCAACCGGGCCCAGGACTCGTCCGCACTTCCCGACGGCCAGCGTCAGCTTGCCCTGATGCGCGTCTATTTCGGCGAGCTGCGCGAAGGAGAGGCGGTGCTGGAAGAGCTCGCATTGCGCTTCAACCGGGTCGAGAAGCGCGCGCGTGTCGCGCGTTTTTCCATCGACCGGTATTGCGTTATCCGAAGCTCGCTGGCCTTCACGCGCTGGCTTCGCGGGCGCTCCGAGTCGGCCCTCGCAGCCGCTACGCAGTCGGTCGACGCTGGGCTTGCGATCAGTCACGTCTCGCACTCCAACGCGCTCGCGTTCGCGGGCGTGCCGCTGGCGTTGTGGACGGGGAACCTCGATAGCGCCGAGGCCGGTATCGCTGCCCTGCGGCGAAATTTCGTGTACCGGACCAACACGGTGTGGCGCCGCCTCGCGCGCTTCTTCGAGGC
>CAYNOF010000027.1:0-4527 GCA_964398335.1 uncultured Rhizobiaceae bacterium | reverse complement strand
CGAGCTCGACAAGGTCATGGACGGCACCGCGCTCGACAAGATCGTCGAGGCGCTGATCGCCGACGATGAGGCGGCACGACTGGCGGAGTTCGCGGCGTAATCCGACACGCACTTGCGCCGCTGTACATGGTGCGCGAGCTTGTGGCTCTACTCTTCGACGGAGCCGCCGCCATGTCGACCAGTCCAGCACCCGACCTGCAGATGGGCATCCTGCAGCGCCGCCGGATCGAGGCGGAGATCATCAAGCCGATCTACGAGGAGATGAAGGCGGCCTTCGGCGAGGCGGCGGCGAAGGGCGTGATCGAGCGCGCGATCAGGAAGGCAGCGATCGAGGCCGGCAAGCAGTTCGCCGCGATGGCCAAGGAGGGCACCTCGCTGGCGAGCTTCGCGGCCATCCAGCCGCTGTGGACCAAGGAGGATGCGCTGCGCATCGAGCCGTTGCGCCAGGACGCCGAGCATCTCGACTTCAACGTCGTGCGCTGCCGCTATGCCGAGATGTACCGCGAGATGGGGCTGGGCGAGATCGGCCATCTGCTGTCGTGCAATCGCGACGGCACCTTCATCGAGGGCTACGACGAGCGCATCGAGTTCCAGCGCAGCCAGACCATCATGGGCGGCGCCAGCCATTGTGACTTCCGCTATCGCATGCGCGAAAAGTCTTGATGGGAGTGCCGGTGTCCCGCCGGCATTCATGAGCCGGCGGGATGCCGGCGGTCCCAGAAGAGTATTGAGCGGCGACTCCCGGCCCGGCACATTGGCCGTGGTATGGGGGAGAGTTGAGCGGGATGCCTACGGTCGGCGACATGGTGGCCTCGGTGGCGGCGCGCCTGGCGGCGGCCGGGATCGAGAACGGTCGGCTGGATGCGCGTCTGCTGGTGGGCGACGCCACCGGCCTGACGGTCGAAGCCATGATTGCCCAGCCGGAAACGACGATCGACGACCCCGGCGTGGTGGCCCGCGTCGAGCGGCTGACCAAAAGGCGGCTCGCCCGCGAGCCGATGTCGCAGATCCTCGGCCGCCGCGAGTTCTGGGGCCTGTCGTTCAAAGTCACATCCGACGTCCTGACGCCGCGGCCCGACAGTGAAACCCTGGTCGAGGCGGTGCTGTCGGTCGTGCCCGACCGCTCGGCGAGCCTCAGGCTGCTCGATCTCGGCGTCGGCTCGGGCTGCCTGCTGCTGTCGCTGCTGCACGCGCTGCCCCATGCGCGCGGCCTGGGCATCGATCGCAGCGAACGGGCACTGGCGGTGGCGCGCGAGAACGCCGAGGCGCTGGGGCTGGCTGACCGCGCCGAGATGCGGGCGGGGGACTGGGGCGCCGACCTGCCCGATCAGTACGACATCGTCGTCTCCAACCCGCCCTATATCCCTTCCGACGATATCGAGGGGCTCGACCCGGAGGTATCAGAGCATGAGCCGTGGCTGGCGCTGGATGGCGGGCGTGACGGGTTGGACGCCTATCGCACCCTGGCCGGCGAGCTGCCCTTCCTGGTCCGCGAGGGCGGCTGGACGGCGCTGGAGGTCGGCCAGGGCCAGGCGGCGGCAGTGGCCCGGCTGGTGCGGGCAGCGGGCTTCAGGATCGAGCGGGTGGTGGCCGATCTGGGCGGGGTCGAGCGGGTGATCCTCGCGCGGCGGCCCTGATTTGGTCGCGGAATCGGCTCAATAAATCGTTTGGCAAGGGCCCCCCGACCGGATAGGTTGACGCCATCCGAAAAGGAGAACCGCTGTCGACGCCCGGAGAGGCGCGAGCGTTCCCCTCGGAACCAAGTCCGCGACGGCTCCCGCATGAGCGGGGTTTTTCAAACAACCGGGGTCTATACCCGTCGCGGCCGACCATCGGCAGGCTGAATGAGACCGAACAATCAGCGGCGGCAGCGTGGCCGCAACAATGGCGGCGGCGGAAAGCAGAAGTTTCCCAGCCGTAACCAGTCCTATGACAGCAACGGACCCGACGTGCGGGTCAGGGGCACGGCGCACCAGATCTACGAGAAGTACATGGCGCTCGCCCGCGAGGCGACGACGTCGGGCGACCGGATCCTGGCCGAGTCCTACTATCAGTACGCCGAGCACTATTTCCGCGTGATCGCCGCCCAGGGCGGCTTCGTGCGCCCCAGCTTCGATCGCATGTGGGACGAGGAAGGCGGCGGTGAGGAGGGCGCCCCCCAGGGGGAAGGCGCGCCGATGGAAGGCCAGGGCGACGGTGGCGGCGAGGGCGGCCCGCGTCCGGAAGGCGGCGGCGATCAGCGCCGCTACGACGATCGCGGCGGCTACAACGAGCAGCGCCAGCAGGGCTATGGGGGCGAGCGCGGGCCCAATGGCGGCTACGACAACCGCCGGCACGACCAGCAACAGCAGCGGCGCCACGACGAGCGCCGCTACGACGACCGGCGCCACGACGAGCGCCGCCAGGACGATCGCCGGCCGGTAGCCGCGCAGGGCCAGGGCGAAGCTCCGCGCGACGGCGGCGGCTTCGACGAGCAGGGCGAAGGCTCGACGCCGATTCCCTATCCGCCGCGGGTGCGCAACCTGTCGGACGACCCGGCCTTTGCCGAGCAGCCGCAGATCGACGGCGCGCCGTTCAACGGCAACAGCGTGATCAGCCCGGAAGGCGCGCCGGCGGCGGCGCCAGTGCCGGCAGAGGCCGGCGCGGAAGCGGGCGAGGGCCAGGGCGCTGGTCGCGGCGATCGCCAGTTCCGGCCGCGCCATCCGCATTTCCGCCGTTTCCGCGGCGCCCAGCGGCGCGAACGCGATGGCGGGGAGGGCGCTCCTGCGCCCGAACCGACGGGCGAGCCGCCGAGCAGCAAGGAATAGGTCGAGCCGCCATGCGCGGCTGACGAGAAGACGGCGCCGGCAGCCACCGGCGCCGTTTTTCGTGGGCGCGCGGCGCTATTTCTTGGCTTGGACGCGCGCTTCGAGCTCGTCGATGCGCCGGCGCAGGGCGTTGATCTCGTCCATCTTCAGATCGCCCTTGGCGTCGACGGCACCGATCTCGCTGCGCAGATTCTCGTCTGCCGCGGCCAGGTCGGCCACCATTTTGTCGACATGCTTGCGCACCTCGGCCATGGCGACGTGATCGGCATCCTCGGCGCGTTGGCGGATGTCCGCTGCCGCTGCGTCGATCGCCTTGCCGATGGCGCCGGAATCGGCCGAACCGCCCGAACCCTTCTTCAACGACGCGATCGCTGCCTCGAGAGCGGCGACGCGCTTGGCCAGCCCATTGTCGGCGGCCGGCTTTGCCGCCACCGCCTTCTTGGCCGGTGCCGGCTTCTTCGCCTTGGCCTTGGTCTTGGGTTTAGCGGCTGCCTTCTTCTTCGCGCCCTTAGCCTTCGCCATGCGGTCTCTCCCTATGCGCGAGCCTCGCGTTGATCGTAGACCGACGCGCGCCAGACGCAAGCCGGCTCGCGGCAGATTTCCCACGCACGGTTGCGCGGGATCAATGCCGCGTCGGGCGGAAGGCTAAATCCTGATGGCGTCAGGGGTCTTGCCGTCAGCAGAGGCCGCCCCATATCAGGGTCCGGATGCCTCATCAGAGGGTCCACCCGTTCGCCCGCCACTCGATGGGGGCACGAGAGAAGGGGTCAACGTCATGGATCAAGAGAAGTACACAGACAGAGTCCGCGGTTTCCTGCAGAGCGCCCAGATGCTGGCGCTGCGCTCCGGGCACCAGCGGTTCAATCCCGAACACGTCCTGAAAATCCTGCTCGACGATGAGGAAGGCCTTGCCGCCAACCTGATCGCCGGCGCCGGTGGCGATTCCCGCCTGGCGCTGCGCGAGACCGAGCAGGCGCTCGCCAAGCTGCCCAAGGTCGAAGGCTCGGGCGCCGGCCAGGTCTATCTCGCGCCGGAAACCGCGCGCACCTTCGAGCAGGCCGAGCAGCTGGCCAAGAAGGCCGGCGATTCCTTCGTCACCGTCGAGCGCCTGTTGCAGGCGCTGGCCATGCCCGGTGCCGGCAATGCCGCCGACATCCTCAAGCGCGCCGGCGTCACGACCAACGCGCTCAACGAATCGATCAACAAGCTGCGCAAGGGCCGCACCGCCGACAATGCCGCGGCCGAGAGTTCCTACGACGCGCTGAAGAAGTATGCGCGCGACCTCACGCAGGTGGCGCGCGAGGGCAAGCTCGACCCGGTGATCGGCCGCGACGAGGAGATCCGCCGCACCATCCAGGTGCTGAGCCGCCGCACCAAGAACAACCCCGTGCTGATCGGCGAGCCCGGCGTCGGCAAGACCGCCATCGCCGAGGGCCTGGCGCTGCGCATTGTCAACGACGACGTGCCCGAGGCGCTCAAGGGCAAGAAGCTGATGTCGCTCGATCTCGGCGCGATGGACGCCGGCGCGAAGTATCGCGGCGAGTTCGAGGAGCGGCTGAAGGCCGTGCTGTCGGAGATCGCCGCCGCCGAGGGCGAGATCATCGTCTTCATCGACGAGATGCACACCCTGGTCGGCGCCGGCAAGGCCGATGGCGCGATGGACGCCTCCAACATGCTCAAGCCGGCGCTGGCGCGCGGCGAGCTGCACTGCATTGGCGCC
>CAYNOF010000026.1:0-1753 GCA_964398335.1 uncultured Rhizobiaceae bacterium | reverse complement strand
CAACCCCGTCGGCTCGCCGCCGATGGGCGCCGCGCCGCCACCGCCACCGCCTCAAGCGGCAGCGCCGGGCTGGGCGCCCGCCGGCCCGCTCAATCCGATCGGCGCGCCGCCGCCGCCGGCCGCACCGATGGCGCCGCCACTACCGACCCAGCCGGTGCCACAGACCATGCAGAACGTGCCGCAGGCGCTGCAGGTCGCCGGCATGAACATGCCGCTGTCGCCGGGCGCACGGCTCGATCTCGGCACGGTCGCCTCGCTCGCCGGCCGCGGCGCCGGCGTCGTCGGCGAGGTCACGGTGCATCCGCGCAACCCCGGCGTGATCGGCCTGAAGAATCTCGGCTCGGGTGTCTGGTACGTGCGCATGCGCGACAACTCGGTGCAGCCGGTCGAGCCCAACAAGAACGTCCGCCTGGTGCCGGGCACGGCGATCGACTTCGGCGGGGGTATCCTCGGTACGGTTACAGGCTGATGGCGATCGACCTTCCCAACCTCGGCCAGACCGCGCTGGTCCGCCGCCAGCTACAGGTGATCATGGCGCTGGACTGTTCGGGCTCGATGACCGGCGACAAGATCGCGTCGCTGAACTACGCCATGCGCGCGGCGATCCCCGAGATGCGCGCCGCCGCCGCCGACAATCCCGAGACCGACCTGATGGTGCGCGTGCTGCGCTTCGCGTCGGGGGTGCAGTGGCACGTGCCCGATCCGACGCTGGTCGACGAGCTGGAATGGAAGGACCTCGCCGCCGGCGGCGAGACCCACATGGGCGAGGCGCTGTGCGCCATCGCCGACATCCTCGATCCCGAGCACATGCCGGGACGGCAGCTGCCGCCGGTGATCGTGCTGGTCTCCGACGGCCAGCCGTCCGACGATTTCGACGTCGGCATGAAGCGCCTGCTGGCGGCGCCCTACGGCCAGCGCGCGCTGCGCGTGGCGGTGGCGATCGGCGGCGATGCCGATATCGAGATCCTCGAGCGCTTCATCGCCCATCCCGACTTCAAGCCGCTGCGCGCCAACAACGCACAGGACCTGGTGAACCGCATCAAGTGGGCGACCACGGTGCCGGTGAAGTCGGTATCGCAATCGACCAATGCGCCGGATCCGGTGACCGTGCTGGCGCGCGACGCGGAACGTCAGAAGAAGACGGCGAGCGACGTCGTCTGGTGAGCGCTGCGTCGGGGGAGCATCTGGATGAGCGCTGATCCGCAACGGATCGTGGCCCTGTTCGCCGACGCACGGCAGCGTTTCGGCGACGCCGTGCTGCGCGATCCCAGGCGGCTGGTGCCGATGCTGTCGGACCAGGCCCCTGATATGCGCGGCGCGATCAAGGCCGCCGCCGGCGCGCTGGCGCTGGGTGCGATGGACCGGTTGCGGCTGAGCCGCGATCCCGCCGGCGACATGCAGCGCATCGCCCAGGAGGTCGCCGCCGCCGAAGGCGTCAACGCGCAGGATGCGATGGCCGGCGTGCATGTCGCCGCGCAGCTCGGTGGCATGGTCGCGCCGCCGGCCGCGGCGGCGCCGGTCATGCCGCCGATGCCGACGCCGCGCGTCCAGCCGACCGGGCAGACCGAATGGGTCGGTGTCTCGAGCGCTGTCGGCGCGCCCGGTACGCCGCCACCGCAACAAGCCGCGGCCGCGCCGCCGCAACAGCCCTACCCGCCGCCCTATCCGTCGATGCCGCCGGCGCCGCAGGCGCGCAACACCGAGGGCATGAAATGGGTGATCGGCATCGCCGTCGTGGCCGCCGTGCTCGGCG
>CAYNOF010000025.1:0-8394 GCA_964398335.1 uncultured Rhizobiaceae bacterium | reverse complement strand
GAGGCCTTCCGACGGCTCGTCGAGCAGCACGCAGCGCGGGTTGCCCATCAGGGTGCGCGCAATGGTCAGCATCTGCTGCTCGCCGCCGGACATGCGTCCGCCGGGACGGTCGCGCATGCGGCCGAGATTGGGGAACAGCTCGAACAAGCGATCAGGCGTCCAGGTCGGTGCGCCCCGGCGCGGCGCCTGGCGGCCGACTTCGAGATTCTCCATCACCGAGAGGTCGGTGAAGATGCGGCGATCCTCCGGCACGAAGCCCAGACCCAGCCGCGCGATGCGGAAGGGCGCGAGCCCGTCGATGCGCTTGCCGGCGAAGGTGATCGTGCCGGCGCTGGGCCGCACCAGACCGATCGCCGATTTCATGGTCGTCGACTTGCCGGCGCCGTTGCGGCCCAGCAGCGCCAGCACCTCGCCTTCGCGCGCGTCCAGGGCCACATCGGCGAGGATATGCGCGCGGCCGTAGTAGCTGTGCAGGCCCTCGACATGCAGCATCATGCCTGCACCTCGTGGCCGAACATCGCGCCGCTGCCGAGATAGACGGCCTGCACCTGAGGATCGGCGCGGACCGCCTCGGGCTTGCCCTGCGCGATCAGCCGGCCCCGGTCGAGCACGATGACGCGATCGGCATGGGCGAAGACCACGTCCATGTCGTGCTCGGTGAAGAGCACCGCGACTGAGCGCTCGCGCGCCAGCGAAGCGGTGAGCGCCATCAGCTCGATGCGTTCCCTGGGCGCCATGCCGGCGGTGGGCTCGTCCATCAGCAGCAGCTTCGGATCGTTGGCCAGCGCCACCGCGAGCTCGACGCGCTTGAGATCGCCATAGGCCAGCACGCCGCAGACACGATCGCCCTGCTCGCGCATGCCGACGCGATCGAGCAACGCGTCGGCCTCATCGTGATGGCGCGACGTCGCGCGCGACAGCAGCGAGAAGATGCCGTGGTGGTGCGAGAGCAGCGCCATCTGCACGTTCTCGCGCACCGTCATCGAGGTGAAGGTCGCGGTGATCTGGAAAGTGCGGCCCACGCCGAGCCGCCAGATCGCGCGCGGCTTCATCCCCGATATGTCGCGGCCTAGCAGGCGCACGCTGCCGGAATCGGCCGCGAGCTGGCCGTTGAGCATGTTGAAGCAGGTCGACTTGCCGGCGCCGTTGGGACCGATCATCGCCAGCAGCTCGCCGGCGGCGATGGCGAAGGACACGCCGTCGACCGCGCGCACGCCGCCGAAGGACTTGAAGAGGCCCGCGACCTCGAGGACCGGCGCGCTCATGCCGAGCGCACGCGGCGCCAGAGGGAGGACAGGCCGCCGACCACGCCCTGCGGGAAGAGCAGCACCAGCACCAGGATCACCAGGCCCAGCACGCTGCGCCAGTACGATGTGCTGCGGGTCAGCTCGTCCTTCAGCCAGGTGAAGATCGCCGCACCGGCGATCGGGCCGGTGATGGTCTCGACACCGCCCAGCAGCACCATCACCAGCGCGTCGGTCGACTGCGCGATCGACGCCAGGTCGGGCGAGATGCTGCCCTTGGAGAAGGCGAACAGCGCGCCGCCCAGCCCGGCGAAAGCGCCGGCCAGGGCGAAGGCGAACCATTGCAGGCGGCGCACGTCGATGCCGATCGCCTCGGCGCGCAGCGGCGAGTCGCGCCCGGCGCGCAGTGCGTAGCCGAAGGGCGAGAACAGCATGCGCCACAACAGGCCGATGCCCAGCGTGCAAAGCGCCAGCGTCAGCCAGAAGTAGACGCTCTTGTCGCTGAGCCATGCCGGCGGCCAGACGCCGGTGAGGCCGTTGCTGCCGCCGGTGAGCGAGTCCCACTGGAAGATCACCGACCAGGTGATCTGCGCGAAAGCCAGGGTCAGCATCGCGAGATAGACGCCGGACAGACGCACGCAGAACCAGCCATAGACCAGCGCCACGGCGCCGGCGACGAGCGGCGCGATCAGCACTGCCGCCTCCATCGGCACCGCGGCCCGGCGCAGCAGGACCGCCGCGGCGTAGGCGGCGACGCCGAAATACGCGGCGTGGCCGAACGACACCATGCCCGACGGGCCCATCAGCACGTGCAGGCTGACCGCGAACAGCGAGAGGATGGCGATGTCGGTCAGCAGCACCAGCAGGTAGCGATCGTCGGGCGCGATGACCGGGGTCAACGCCAGCAGCGCGACGAAAGGCAACCAGCGCCGCCAGTCCGGCAGGCTGGGCAAGGTGGTGATTTCGCCCACCGCGCGCTGCTGCGCCGGCGGCCGGCCGAGCAGGCCGTAGGGCCGGATCACCAGCACGATCGCCATCACCAGGAACTCGACGACCAGGGTCAGCTTGGAGAAGGAGATCTCGAATCCCAGGATGCTCTGCGTGCCCAGTGCGATGCAGAAGGCCTTCACCACGCCGATCAGGATGGCGGCAAGGAACGCGCCCGGCACGCTGCCCAGGCCGCCGACCACCGTGACCACGAAGGCATCGGCGATCACCGCCAGGTCGAGGCCGAGGCTGGCGGGCTCGCGCGGCAGCTGCAGCGCGCCGCCCGCGCCGGCCAGCGCCGCGCCGACGAAGAACACGCCGGTGAAGAGCTTGCGCTCGTCGACGCCCAGCGCGCCCACCATCTCGCGGTCCTGCGTCGCCGCGCGCACCAGCGCGCCCCAGCGCGTGCGGTTGAGCGCCAGCCACAGGCCCAGCAGCATCAGCGGTGCGATGACGATCAGCGCCAGGTCGTATTCGGGCACGCGGCGGCCCATGATCTCGACCGTGCGCGCGAGGCCGGGCGCGCGCGGGCCGACCAGCTCCTCGGCGCCCCAGATCTTCAGCGCCGCATCCTTGACGATCAGGACGATGGCGAAGGTGGCGAGCAGCTGGAACAGCTCCGGCGCGCGATAGATGCGGCGCAGGACGGCGATCTCGATCAGCGCGCCCAGCACGCCGATCACCAGGGTGGCGACGACGATGGCGCCCCAGAAACCCAGCGGCGTGCGGCCGAGGAACTCCACCGCCGAGTAGGCGACGTAGAGTCCCAGCATGTAGAGCGAGCCATGCGCGAAGTTGACGACGCGCGTGACGCCGAAGATCAGCGACAGGCCGGCGGCCACCATGAACAGCGACGACGCGCCGGCCAGCCCATTCAGCAATTGCGCAATGACGGAGGCGAACGACACCGATCAGTTGGCCGGACGCATCTTCTTGATCTCGTCATCGGGCGGCAGCGCGTCCTTGCCGTCGACGTAGCGCCACTTGACCATCACGCCCTTGCCGTCCTTCGGCTCGATCTGGCCGACATAGGCGCCCATGGTCGATTGATGGTCGAGCGCGCGATAGGTGATCGGCCCGAACGGCGTGTCGTGCGTCAGCCCCGACATCGCATCGACCAGCTTCTCCTGGTCGAGCGCGCCCGCCTTCTTGATCGCCGCCACCGCCGACATCACGGTCGAGTAACCGACGACCGAGCCCAGGCGCGGGTAGTCCTTGAACTTCGCCTGGTAGGCGTCGAGGAACTTCTTGTGCGAGGGCGTATTGATCTCGTTCCACGGATAGCCGGTGACGTACCAGCCCTTGGGCGTCTCCTCCTTCAGCGGATCGAGATACTCGGGCTCGCCGGCCAGCAGGCTGAACACCTCCAGCCCCTTGAACAGCTCGCGGCTGTTGCCCTCGCGCACGAACTTCGCGAGGTCGGGGCCGAACAGCGAGCTGAAGATCGCGTCCGGCTTGGCATCGGCGATCGCCTGCGCCACCGCGCCGGCCTCGATGCGGCCCAGTGGCGTCGCCTGCTCGGTGAAGTACTCTACATCGGGCTGCTGCGCATTGAGCTGCTTCTTGAACGCCGCGGTGGCCGACTGGCCGTACTCGTAGTTGGGGAAGACGATCGCCCAGCGCTTCTTCCTCAGCTTCACCGCGTCGGGGATCAGCATCGCCGTCTGCATGTAGGTCGAGGCGCGCAGGCGGTAGGTGTAGCGGTTGCCGGCGTCCCAGACGATCTTGTCGGTCAGCGGCTCGGCGGCGATGAACAGCGTCTTGCGCTGCTTGGCGAAGTCGGCGACGGCAAGACCGACATTCGACGGGAAGGTGCCGATCAGGAAGGCGACCTTCTCGCGGCTCAGCAGCTCCTCGGCGACGCGCACCGCGTCGGCCGGCGTGCCGCTGTCATCGCGCGAGACGACCTCGATCGGACGACCCAGCACGCCGCCCGATTTGTTGACCTCCTCGACAGCCAGCTCGAGGCCCTTCTTGTAGGGCTCGAGGAAGGCGGGAAACACCTTGTAGCTGTTGAGCTCGCCGATGCGGATCGGCCCTTGCGCAAGCGCCGGCGCGGCGGACGACAGCAACGCCGCGGCGGTCAACGCCAGAATACCTCTGCGATTCATGATGACGGTCTCCCCAACAGGATCGCCCAGCATGATGAGAATTTGGTGCGCCGCACAAGGGCACCTGAGACAACTCGTTCGTACACGAACGATATGCCATTTCGAGCCGATTGCAAGCGCTCAGCGCTGGCCGTCCCCCAGCTTGATCTCGCTGGCCTTCAGCCCGCCGACGCGGGGATGCGGCCGCCCGCCGACCGCCAGGGCGACGACGAAGACGATCTCGTCGGGTCGCGGCCCATCGGGCACGGCGAACTCGATCGCGTCGAAATGGCTGCGCACATAGGCCGCGTGCGCATGATGCAGCGGCACGTCGATGCGCACGCCGGCGGCACCGACCTTGACCGTCGAGGGCACGATCGACTTCGCGCCGCCCATCGCCTCGCGGATGCCCCAGCCGCTGGGCTGGTGCCACAGCGCGGCGTGCTCCAGCTCGCCGGCGACGCCGACGATCACCGCCTTGCCGTAGCCGTCGACCTGCTTGCCCTCGACACCGAGTGTCGCCAGCAGGCGCTTCGTCAGGTCAAAAGCCAACGGCTTGAGCGCATCCATCATCGGCGTGATGTCTTGCACGTAGCGGCCGGCATAGGGATTGCGTACCACGCCGCCGATCGCACCCTTGCGCACCGGCGTGGCAAGCGGCGCGCCGCCGTCATGCATGGTCTCCTCGATCGAGGTGACGATCTTGCGCAACGCGACAACGGACATCAGCTGATCTCTCCGGCGACATAACGGGTGAAGGCATCGGCCGGGCGGCGGCCGGCGACCATGTCGGCAAAGGCTTCGCCGAGACAGGCGCCGAACTTGAAGCCGTGTCCCGAGCAGTTGGACATCACCCAGGCCGCCTTGCCCACGGGCAGCGAGCGGAAGGTCTCGCGCCCGCTGCGGCGATCGACGGTGTAGTAGCAGACCTTGCCCTCGGCGATGCGATAGCGCTCCAGGTTGCGCAGCCGGCCGCGCGCCTGGTCCCACACGCGGCGCACCTCGTCGAACGCGGCGATTCGCGGATCGCTGGCGGCGTCGCCTTCGCGGCTGAACAGGTGATCGCCGATCTTCAGCCGCGTGCGGCTGCCGTCGGGCCGCACCACCGGCGGCACGAGATAGAAGCCGCGATCCTTGCCGATCGACAGCAATGAGGGATGCGTCGCCCAGGCATAGGCGAGGTCGTTGGGCAGATCGACATAGGTCACCACCTGGCGCGACGGCTCGACATAGGTCCCGAGCGAGGGCACCAGCTCGCGCACCCAGGCGCCGGCCGCGACCAGCACGAGGTCGCCGGCCACACGCTCGCCCCCAGCCAGGGTCACGGCGGCGCCATCCTCGTCGATCGACTGCACGCGCGTCATCGGCCGCAGCTTCGCGCCCGTCTCGCCCAGCCATTTCGCCAGCGCCGCGACGATACGGTCGGCCAGCAGCACGCCGCCTTCCGGCGACAGGAACGCCGTCTGCACACCGCTGGCGTCGATCAACGGATAGCGCGCTTGCAGCGCCCGCGTGTCGAGCTCCTCGATCGGATAGCCCTCGGTCTTGAGCAGGCGCAACGACTCGGCCTGATGGTCGCCGGCCTGCGTGCTGAGCGACAGCGAGCCGGTGTGGATGCACAGCTTCGTGCCGAGATCCGCCCACAGCCGATCCCATGCGGCAAAGGCGTGGGTGATCATGCGCATGTAGCCGATCTCGGTGCCGTAAGGCCGGCGAATGAGGCGATGCGAGTCGACCGAGGTGCCGACCGGGTTGGGAATCGGCCCCTGCTCCAGCACCGTGACGTGATGGCCTTCGCGCGTGAGCGCCCAGGCCGCGCCGAGTCCCGCAATGCCGGCGCCGACGATTACGACGTACATGATCCCGACCATAGCATGCGCACGTCGGGCTCACGCTCTTCGTTGGCCGCGCCGTCGGTCAGCTCTTCCTCGACGAAGCCGTGCTGCCGGTAGAAGGCGCGCGCCGGGTGATTGCGCTGGAATGCCCACAGCCGCAGCGGCGCACCGCCGAGGCGCTTGGCCTCTTCCAGCAATCGCGTGCCCAGCCCGGCGCGTTGATGCCCCGGCGCGATGTAGAGGTGATCGAGCCAGCCGGGCTGGATGGCGGCGAAGCCGGCGACGTCCCCATCCAAGGTCACGACGCGCACGGTGAGTTCGCGCAGCACGACGTTGCCCATCCACCAGCGCGTTTCCTCGTCGCTGTGTACCTCGGCCAGCCACGGCATCGCCTGCCGGCGTGCGGCGAGGAACAGAACGGTCAACGCGTCCGCGTCGCCCGGCGCGGCGTCGCGTATAGCCGGCCCGCCGCTCACGCCCAGCCTGTGAGCAGCCGGCTCGCCCAGTCTTCGCGGCCATGCGCCGCCGCCTGTCGCGCGGCGGCCTGCCAGTCGTAATCGACCTCGATATGCTCGGCGCGCCAGCCATGCCGGCGTTTCTCGATCACGGCGTAACGTGCGTGCGGCGAGCCGACCTCGACGCAATGCCGCGACGGCTCGAGGTCCTCGTAGGCCTGCAGTCCGACGCTGCCGGGATTCACCACCAGCCGTCCATCCGACAGGCGCAGGCTGCGCGGCACATGCGTGTGGCCGCACAGGATCAGCGCGGCGCGGCAATCGCCGGCGCGACGATCCACCGTCGCGAGATCAGCGGGACGCGTGCGATCGCCGTCGATGCGCTCCATGAAATAGACGAGGTCGCTGCCCGGCGTGCCGTGACAGAGGAACACCTCGTCGGACAGCGGCATCGTCTCCGGCAGCGACGCGATCCAGTCGCGCTCCTTCGCCGTCAGCACGCCGCGTGTGAAGGCGTCGGTCTTGCCCAGCTTCTCCTGCGGATCGTAGAGCACCTGCCGCTCGTGATTGCCGCGCACGGTCGGCAGGCCGAGCGGCATCAGCACGGCGGCCGTGCCGACCGGATCGAGCGGCCCCGAGAGGATATCGCCGAGATTGACCATGACATCGACATGGCGCGTCGCGATGTCCTCGAGCACCGCCTCGAGCGCGAAGCGGTTGCCGTGGATATCGGAGATCGCCGCGATCCTCATGGGCGCTCGATCGCGAGCTCTGCCGCCGCGAGATCCTCCAGTGCCGCGCCGACCGATTTGAAGAGCGTGATCGACTGCGCGTCGCCCTTGCTGCGGCCTGTATGTTGGCCGCGCGTGAGGTCGTAGAGATCGGCGAGCACGTCGTCCTCGCTGATCTCGCCGGAGCGCAGCGGCAGCACGATGTCGCCGGCCTCCTTCATCGCGCCGGCCTTTGTGTCGACGAAGACGCGCGCGGCGCGCGCCGCCGCGTCGTCGCTCTCGCGCATCTCTGGCGTATAGGCGCCGACCAGGTCGATGTGCTGGCCGGGTCGCAGCCAGGCGCCCTCGACCAGCGGCGTCTTCGACAGGGTGGCGCAGGAGATGATGTCGGCCTCATGCACGGCGGCGGCGCGATCCAGGACAGCCGTGACTGTGACCGCGCGGCCCAGCGCCTTGGGCAGGCTGTCGGCGAGCTGGCGCGCCAGCGACTGGGTGTGCGCGGCGGTACGGCCCCAGATCGCGACGCGCTCGATCGGGCGGATCTTGCAGTGCACGCGGATGAGCTGCGGCGCCAGCGCGCCGGTGCCGATCATCAGCAGTGAGCGCGAATCCGGGCGCGAGAGATAGCGCGAGGCGAGGCCCGAGGCGCAGGCGGTGCGGCGCTTGGTCAGCATCGCGCCGTCGAGCAGCGCCAGCGGCTGGCCGGTCTCGCCCGACAGCAGCAGGTATTGGCCGTAGATCGCCGGCAGCGATTTCAGGCCGTTGTCGGGGAACACCGTGACGATCTTCACGCCGATATGGCGCTGGGTCGCGCCGGCCGAGGTCCAGGCCGGCATCAGCAGCAGCATGGCGTCGGACGAGCCCGGGCCGGTCGGCGCCATGATCGGGTGATGGTGGCGCACCGGCATCTCGCCGCCGTGGTGGACCAGGGCTTCGAGGCGATCGACCAGGGCAACGTCGTCGAGCGCGGCGTCGACCGCCGCGGCATCGAGAAGGCGCATCAGCGCGCCCTCGTGATCGGCACCACCGAATCGGGGTCGACCAGCGCCTGC
>CAYNOF010000024.1:0-7212 GCA_964398335.1 uncultured Rhizobiaceae bacterium | reverse complement strand
AGGCCGATCCAGTCGGAGACCGCCATGCCGATGCGGCCGGCCAGCCACGCCGCGGCGAGCAGCATCAACGGCCGTCCCTTCACCGCCGGACGCCCGGTCCAGTTCGGGATTGCGGTCAGCAGGAAGCCGGCGATCGCCGCGGCGGCATAGCCGAAGATCATCTCGTGCGCGTGCCAGTCGCGCGGCGCCAACGCCACGGGCAGATCCGCCTGGCCGAGGAAGACGGGCAGCCAGAGCAGGATGGCGAGCGCCGCGAAGCCGCCCGCCGCGAGGAAGAACGTACGAAAGCCGTAGCTGAACACGGTCATGGAACTGAACTCTCAGGCGTGGTTGCACCCGCAGGTCTGCGAATCGTGGCGCAGCGACCAGACCAGCATCTGCTTCAGGCACGCCGTGCCGGGATCCTCGGCGCGCTCCATCGCGGTCATCAGCGCCAGCCAGTCGTCGTCCGAGGCGTGGCCGGCGAAGCTGCGCGCCGCGAAGGCGGCATAGGCGGCCGGCGTCTCCTCGAAGGAGCGTGCCGCCGCGTCGATCTCGACCATCAGCGCCAGGTCGCCGATCGCGATCATCGCCTCGGCGGCGAAGGCCTCGTCGCCCAGGCGCTCGATCATCTGCCCCAGCATCATGCGCGCCTCCTACTGCAGCAGCGGACCGGCGGCGGGCGCGAGGTCGATGCCGGTGACGACGGCGCGTCCGGCCAGCACCGAGACGTATTGCTGCAGCGCGCGGCGGCGCACGCGCTCGTCGAGATACGCGGCGATGCGCGCCTGCACCATCTCGAACGGCAGCTCGCGTCCCTCGATGCGGCGGTCGAGGCGCACGACATGGATGCCGTAGCGGCTCTCCACCGGCTCGGGATGGACGGCACCCGGAATCATGCCGCGCAGCGCCGCGTCGAACTCCGGCACCGTCTGGCCGGGCGAGAGCTGGCCGAGATTGCCGCCCTGCCCCGCCGACGGGCACGCCGAGTGCTGCGCGGCCATCGCCGCGAAATCCTCCGGCCTCGCGAGCAGCGCCGTAATCAGCGCGCGCGCCGTCTCGCGCGCCTGCGCGCGCGCAGCGTCGTCAGCCGGTGCGGCCGCCAGCAGGATATGCGCGGCCTCGCAGAGATCGGGCGTGCGGAAGCGCCTGATGTTGCGCTCGTAGTAGCGCCGGCAGCTCGCCTCGTCGGCCGACGGCACCACCACCTCGCGCTCGATGAGCTGGCGATGGCGCGCCTCCTGCTCGGTCTCGGCACGCCCCTCCTCGTCCTCGATCGGCGCGGCGACGATGCCGAGGCGGTCGGCCTCCTGGTCCAGCAGCTCGCGGATCGCCAGCGCACGCGTCGCCAGCTCCCAGGACTGGTCCGGATCGGCCGACGGGTGGTGCTGGGTCTCGCGCACGATGTCGGCGCTGGAGATGGCGACGCCGTTGACGGTGACCGGTACCGGCCGCGTGAAGCGGCGGCGGATGCGTGCCGAGGTCGCGGTCATGGCCGCCCCCGTGCCGGCAGCGGACCACGGCTGCGCACGACCTGATAGCCGCGGCGGCCGAGATACCACACCGGCGCCGACCAGATATGGACCAGCCGGCTGAACGGAAAGACGAGGAACAGCGTCATGCCCAGCACCAGATGCACCAGGTACGGCCAGTCGAGTCCCTGCAGGGTCCCGGCGTCGACCGGATGCAGGATGACGATGCCCTGCGCCCAGTGCGAGAGGATCAGCATCACCGAGCCGTCGTGATGGCCGATCGAGAACGGCAGGGTCAGCAGGCCGAGCACGAGCTGCGTCCACAGCAGCGCCAGGATGGCGATGTCCATCGCCGAGCTGGTGCGCCGGATGCGCTCGTCGAACAGGCGGCGGTGCAGCAGCAGGCTCAGGCCGACGAAGCAGACCACGCCGGCGATGCCGCCGGCGGTGACGGCGATGACCTGCTTCTGCTCGACGCTCAGCAGCAGGGTGTAGACCTCGGTCGGCGTCAGCAGGCCCACGGTGTGGCCCAGCAGCAGGAACAGGATGCCGAGGTGGAACAGGTTGGAGCCCCAGCGCAGCTGGCGCTTGCGCAGGATCTGGCTCGAGCTCGCCTTCCAGGTATAGGGCTCGCGGTCGAAGCGGATCAGGCTGCCGAGCAGGAACACCGTCAGGCAGATGTACGGGTACCAGACGAACAGCAGATGGAAGATGTAGTCCTTCATGACGCCACTCCCTGGGCGGGACCGATCGCTGAGCGCAGGCGGCTGGCCATGCGGTCGACCGGGCAGCTGGCCGCGGCCGTGCCGGGACCGAACGTCACCTCCTGGTCGACCCACGCCGCATCGAGCGCTTCGAGATCGTCAGGTTCGGGGTCGGGCTCGGCGCGCAGCGCCTGGAGCGTTGCTTCGTCGAGCTTGGCGCGCGACAGCGCCAGCAGCGCGGCCATCACCGCCTCGTAGGACGAGGTGCGCTTGGCCAGGCGCTCGCGCAGCGCCGCGATGACGTTGGCCGGCTGGCCGACGAGCTCGAGCGCGGCCTTGGGCGCCTGCGTCGAGGCGTATTCGAGGAACAGCGGCAGGAAGTCGGGCAGCTCGCTGGCGACCGGCGAGTAGCCGTTCTCCTCGTAGAGCTTCAGCAGGTCGACCATCGCCTGGCCACGGTCACGGCTCTCGCCGTGCACGTGCTCGAAGAGATGCAGCGACAGCGAACGGGTGCGGTCGAACAGCAGGCCGTAGCGCTCCTGCAGATCGTAGAGATCGCCGCTCTCGAGCTCGCCGATCAGGCGCTCGAGCGCCCGGCGTTCGGCCTTCGGCAGCAACGCCTCGCGGTCGAGCACGGTGCGGATCTCGCCGGTCGCGGCAAGCAGCTCTTGCGTTGGGTAGCAGAGCAAGGCGGCGAGTGCGCGCAGGGTCTTCATCACGCCACCTCCATCGGGTTCTTGCGCTTGAGCTTGCCGCCGGCGAACAGGTTGCCGGTGCCGTCGTCGGGCGAGCAGCCGTTGCCGAAGCTGAAGCCGCAGGCGCCACGCAGCGCGTAGGCGTCTTCCGACGTCTCGCGATGCGCCGTCGGGATGACGAAGCGGTCCTCGTAATTGGCGATCGCCATCACGTGGTACATCGCCTCGATCTGCGCGGCGCTCAGCCCGACGCGCCTGGCGATGGCATGGTCGATGACGCCGTCGACCGTCTTGGCCCGCATGTAGGCGCGCATCGCCAGCATGCGCTCCAGGCCCCTGGCCACCGGCTCCTCGTCGCCCGCCGTCAGCATGTTGGCGAGGTAGCGCAGCGGGATGCGCAGCGAGCGCACGTCGGGCATGGCGCCGTCGACGCCCATCTTGCCGGCCTCGGCCGCCGACTGGATCGGCGACAGCGGCGGCACGTACCAGACCATCGGCAGGGTGCGGTACTCGGGATGCAGCGGGAAGGCGACCTTCCACTCCATCGCCATCTTCCACACCGGCGAACGCCGGGCCGCCTCGAGCCAGGCATCGGGCACGCCGTCGGCACGCGCCTGGGCGATCACGGTCTCGTCGTGCGGATCGAGGAACACGCCCATCTGCGCGTCGTAGAGCTGCTTCTCGTCGGGCACCGACGCCGCCTGCTCGATGCGGTCGGCGTCGTAGAGCATGACGCCGAGATAGCGGATGCGCCCGACGCAGGTCTCCGAGCACACCGTCGGCTGGCCGGCCTCGATGCGCGGGTAACAGAAGATGCACTTCTCCGACTTGCCCGAGGACCAGTTGAAATAGACCTTCTTGTAGGGGCAGGCCGAGACGCACATGCGCCAGCCGCGGCACTTGTCCTGATCGATCAGGACGATGCCGTCCTCCTCGCGCTTGTAGATCGCGCCCGAAGGGCAGGCCGCGACGCATGCCGGGTTGAGGCAATGCTCGCACAGCCGCGGCAGGTACATCATGAAGGTGTTCTCGAACTGGCCGTAGATCTCCTTCTGCACGCCCTCGAAATTGTAGTCGGCCGAGCGCTTGGCGAACTCGCCGCCGAGGATCTCCTCCCAGTTCGGGCCCCACTCGATCTTCTCCATGCGCTGGCCGGTGATCAGCGAGCGCGGCCGCGCCGTGGGGAAGGCCTCGAGCTCGGGCGCCTTCTGCAGGTGCTCGTAGTCGAAGGTGAACGGCTCGTAGTAGTCGTCGATCTCCGGCAAATCGGGGTTGGCGAAGATGTTGGCGAGGATGCGCCACTTCGAACCGATGCGCGGCTGGATCTTGCCGTTGCGCTTGCGCACCCAGCCGCCGTTCCAGCGCTTCTGGTTCTCCCAGTCCTTGGGATAGCCGATGCCAGGCTTGGTCTCGACGTTGTTGAACCAGGCGTATTCCATGCCTTCGCGGTTGGTCCACACGTTCTTGCACGTCACCGAGCAGGTGTGGCAGCCGATGCACTTGTCGAGGTTCAGCACCATCGCGATCTGTGCGCGTACTCTCATGACACATCTCCTCGCGCCGCATCGGGATGCGGGCGTTCGAGCCAGTCGACGTTGACCAGCTTGCGCACGACGACGAACTCGTCGCGGTTGGTGCCGATCGTGCCGTAGTAGTTGAAGCCCCAGGCCTGCTGGACGTAGCCGCCGATCATGTGCGTCGGCTTGAGCACGACACGGGTCACCGAGTTGTGGATGCCGCCGCGCTTGCCGGTCATCTCCGAGCCCGGCACGTTCACGATCTTCTCCTGCGCGTGGTACATGAAGATCGTGCCTTCCTTCATGCGCTGCGAGACCACCGCGCGCGCCACCAGCGCACCGTTGACGTTGAAGGCCTCGACCCAGTCGTTGTCGACGATGCCGGCCCTGGCCGCATCGACCTCGCTCAGCCAGACGATCGGCCCGCCGCGCGAGAGCGTCAGCATCATCAGGTTGTCGGTGTAGGTGGAGTGGATGCCCCACTTCTGATGCGGCGTGATGAAGTTCAGCACGATCTCCTTCTCGCCGTTGGGCTTGCTGCCCAGCATCGGCCGCGTCGTGCGCAGGTCGACCGGCGGGCGGTAGACGCACAGCCCCTCGCCGAAGGCCAGCATCCAGCGATGATCCTGGTAGAGCTGCTGGCGGCCGGTCAGCGTGCGCCAGGGGATCAGCTCGTGCACGTTGGTGTAGCCAGCGTTGTAGCAGACCTTCTCGCTCTCCAGCCCCGACCAGGTCGGCGCCGAGATGATCTTGCGCGGCTGCGAGACGACGTCGCGGAAGCGGATCTTCTCGTCCTCCTTGGGCAGCGCGAGATGCGCGTGCTCGCGGCCGGTCGCCTTCGACAGCGACTCCCACGACTTCACCGCGACCTCGCCGTTGGTTTCCGGCGCCAGCATCAGCAACACCTCGGCGGCGTCGATGTCGCTGTCGATGCGCGCCAGACCCTTGGCCGGGCCATCCTCGACGACGCCATTGAGCGCCTTCAGGTGCTCGACCTCGTGCGCGGTTTGCCAGGCAATGCCCTTGATGCTGTTGCCGACCTTCTCCATCAGCGGGCCGAGCGCGGTGAAGCGCTGGTAAGTGCTGGGATAGTCGCGCTCGACGACGGCGACGTTGGGCATGGTCTTGCCGGGGATCGGCTCGACCTCGCCCTTCTTCCATTCGCGCACCTCGAGCGCCTGGGCGATCTCGCCCGGGCTGTCGTGCATGATCGGCGTGAGCACGACATCCTTCTCGACGCCCAGCACCTCCGGTGCCACGCGCGAGAAGGCCTTGGCGATCGACTTGTAGATCTCCCAGTCGCTGCGCGCTTCCCAAGACGGATCCACCGCCGAGGTCAGCGGATGGATGAAGGGATGCATGTCCGAGGTGTTGAGGTCGTTCTTCTCGTACCAGGTGGCCGTCGGCAGAACGATGTCGGAGTAGACGCAGGTCGTCGACATGCGGAAGTCGAGCGTCACCAGCAGGTCGAGCTTGCCCTGCGGTGCCTCATCCCGCCAGGTCACCTCGGTCGGCTTGGCCCTGCCTTCCTCGCCGAGATCCTTGCCCATCACGCCGTGCGTCGTGCCCAGCAGGTGCTTGAGGAAGTACTCGTGGCCCTTGCCCGAGGAACCGAGCAGGTTCGACCGCCACACGAACATGTTGCGCGGCCAGTTCTTCGGATTGTCGGGGTCCTCGCAGGACATGCGCAGCTCGCCGCTCTTGAGCTTCTGCGCGACGTAATCCTTCACCTCCATGCCCGCGGCCGCGGCGGCGCGGGCGATGCCCAGCGGATTGTCCTGCAGCTGCGGCGCGGAGGGCAGCCAGCCCATGCGCTCGGCGCGCACGTTGTAGTCGATGATCGAGCCGTCCCAGTTTCCTTCCGGCGCGGTCGGCGAGACGATGTCGCCGACATTGATCGTCTCGTAGCGCCACTGGTCGGTGTGGGCGTAGAAGGCCGAGGTCGAGTTCTGCTGGCGCGGCGGGCGGCCCCAGTCGAGCGCGAAGGCGAGCGGCGCCCAGCCGGCCTGCGGCCTGAGCTTCTCCTGGCCGACATAATGCGCCCAGCCACCACCCGACTGGCCAATGCAGCCGCACATCGCCAGCATGTTGATCACGCCGCGATAGTTCATGTCGCAGTGGTACCAGTGGTTCATCGCCGCGCCGATGATCACCATCGAGCGGCCCTTGGTCTTCTCGGCGTTGGTCGCGAACTCGCGCGCCACCTGGATGATCTTGTCGCGCGGCACACCGGTGATCTTCTCGGCCCAGGCCGGCGTGTAGGGCACGTCGTCGTCGAGCGACTTGGCAACGTTCGGTCCGCCCAGGCCGCCATCGACACCGTAGTTGGCGACGAACAGGTCGCGCACGGTGGCCACCAGCGTTTCGCCGTCGGCCAGCTTCAGCTTTTTCACCGCGACCAGGCGATCGAGCACACGGTCATGATTCGTTGAGGTGAAGTGCTCGTGCTCGATGCCGCCGAAATGGGGGAAGCCGACATCGACCACGTCGTCGGCGATGTCGTTGAGCGACAGGCGCAGGGTCGTGTCGTTGCCCGCCGTGTCCTTCTCCTCGAGGTTCCACTTGCCGGACTCACCCCAGCGGAAGCCGATCGAGCCGCGCGGCACGACGATCGTGCCGGTCTTCTCGTCGAAGGCCACGGTCTTCCATTCGGGATTGTTGCTCTCGCCCAGCGAGGCGTCGAAATCCGAGGCGCGCACGAAGCGGTCGGGCACGTAGCGGCCGTCGCGCTTCACCAGCCGGACCAGCATCGGCATATCGGTGTACTGGCGCACGTAGTCGTGGAAATACGGCACCGTGCGATCGACGTGGTACTCCTTGAGGATCACGTGGCCCATCGCCATGG
>CAYNOF010000023.1:0-1433 GCA_964398335.1 uncultured Rhizobiaceae bacterium | reverse complement strand
AGCGAGATCGGGCCGGCCGATGCGCTGGTCAACACCGCGGCGATCCTGCGGCCCGGCGCGCTCGAGACGCTGTCGGCCGCGGACTGGAACGCGCAGATCGCGGTCAACCTCACCGGCTACCTGCTCTGCGCCCAGGCCTTCGGCCGCGCGATGCTGGTGCGCGGCCGCGGCGCGCTGGTGCATGTCACCTCGATCGCCGCCAGCGAGCCGCAGCCGTTCAGCGGCGCCTACAGCGTGACCAAGTCGGGTGTCGCGATGCTCTCGCGCCAGCTCGCCTATGAGTGGGGACCCCGGGGCGTGCGCAGCAACGCGCTGGCGCCGGGCCTGGTGCGCACGCCGATGTCGGAAGCCTTCTACCAGGCACCCGGCGTCGCCGAGCGGCGCGCCAACCTGGTGCCGGTGCGCCGCGTGGCCACGCCGGCCGACATGGCCGATGTCGCGCTGTGGCTGTGCAGCGAACGCAGTTCCTACGTCACCGGCCAGGAGATCGTCGTCGACGGCGGCTTGGCGCAGACCATCATGGGCTCGGTGCCGCGGCCGGGGTTCAGCGGCTGACTCCTGCCTTCCCCTCCGGGGGAAGGTATCCATGGGGTGGCGCCTACTCCGCGGCCATCGCCGGCGGCGGTGCGGGGCTGCGGAAGAGGGCGAGCAGGTTGGCCTCGCGCTCCTTCGCCTTCTTCAGGTTCTTGTCCTTCACGTGGCCGAAGCCGCGGATGGTCTCGGGCAGGCCGGCGATCTGCACCGCCAGCGCGTGGTTCGACTGGTCGAGCTTGCCGAGGATCTCCGACATGGTCTCCATGTACTCGCCGATCAGGCGCCGCTCGGTGCGCCGCTCCTCGGTGTAGCCGAAGATGTCGAAGGCGGTGCCGCGCAGGCCCTTCAGCGTGGCGAGGACGCGGAACAGGGTGAACACCCACGGCCCGTACTCGCCCTTCTTCAATTCGCCGGTGACCGGATCGCGATCGGCCAGCAGCGGCGGCGCGAGGTTGAACTTCAGCCTGTAGTCGCCCTCGAACTGCGTGCGCAGCTTCCTTTCGAAATCGCCGTCGGTGTAGAGACGGGCGACCTCGTACTCGTCCTTGTAGGCCATCAGCTTGTAGAGCGAACGCGCCACGGTTTCAGCCAGACCGCTGCGGCCCTTGGCGCGCGCCTTCTCGGCCGACGCCACCTTGTCGACGAAGGCGCGATAGCGCTCGGCATAGGCGGCGTTCTGGTAGGCGGTGAGCAGTCGCACGCGCTTGCTCACCAGCTCGTCGAGCGATTGCGGCGGCAGCTTCTCCTCGCGGATCTGCGGCCGCGCCACGGCCTCGACGGCGGCCGGGTCGTGCGCCGCCAGCCGGCCCCAGTCGAAGGTGCGCAGGCTGGTCTCGACGGCGACGCCGTTGAGCTCGATGGCGCGGCGCAGCGCCTGCAGCGACAGCGGGATCAGGCCC
>CAYNOF010000022.1:0-2432 GCA_964398335.1 uncultured Rhizobiaceae bacterium | reverse complement strand
GGGCGGCGCCCAGCAGATAGGCCGGCTTGTTGGGGAAGTCCCTGGCCTGCTCGGCCGGCACGATGATCAGCGCCGCGGCGCCATCGTTCTCCTGGCAGCAATCGAACAGCCGCCACGGCTCGACGATCCAGCGCGAATTGTCGTAGGCCTCCGGCGTCAGCGGCCGGCCGTGCATCACCGCGCGCGGGTTCTTCTGCGCGTGGGCGTAGGAGGCGAGCGCGATGGCGCGCTGCGCGCCGTCGCCGATCTTGTTCTCGTGCAGGAAGCGCATCGCGCGCATGGCGTAGCGCTGCGCCGGCGACATCACGCCGTAGGGCGCGTTCAGCGCTGTCTCGCCGCTCGCGACGCCGCCCGGCGCGGCGGCGCCGAAGCGCTGGAACTGACCCTGCGCCAGCGAGCGGAACACGACGACGCAGTTCGCGATGCCCGTGGCGACCGCGGCCGCTGCATTGGCCACCGCACCCGAGCCGCCGCCGCCGCCACCGCCCCACTGCATGTTGGAGAAGCGCAGCTCGGGCAGGCCGAGCGCCGCGGCCAGCCGCGAGGGATCGTTGCGGTCGTTGCTGTACGAGGCGAAGCCGTCGATGCGGCGCGGATCGATGCCGGCGTCCTTGGCGGCGGCGAGGATCGCCTTGAGCGCCAGCACGAATTCGGGATCGGGCGACTTGCCGTGCCTGTAGTAGGGCGTCTCGCCGATGCCGACGATGGCCACCCTGCCGCGCAACGTGCGGTCGGTCATGGGTACTCCTGGTGATGAAAGGAAGAAGGGCGGCCAGCGGCCGCCCTCTGGTGATTACGCCCTGTACTTCGCCGGCACCTCGAGGTTCAGGAACCGTGCGGCGTTCAGGCCGAGGATGTCGGCGCGGGTGGCGTCGGAGAGATGGCCCATGGTGCGCTCGATGGCTTCGGCGGAGTGCGGCCAGGTGCCCTCGTGGTGCGGGTAGTCGTTGGCCCACATGAAGTTCTTCGACAGGCCGTGCGACTCGCAGAGCTCGAGGCCGGCCGGATCCTCCTGGAACGAGGCGTAGCCATGCGCCTTGAAGTAGTCGCTGGGCAGGCCCTGCAGCTTGGGCCGCACCCAGAAGTGATGCTTGCGATAGGCCTCGTCCATGGCGTCGAGCAGCCACGGGATCCAGCCGATGCCGGCCTCGATGGTGGCGAAGCGCAGCTTGGGGAAGCGCTCCAGCACGCCCGAGGCACACATGTTGGCGACCGGCTCGATGGTCGGCGACAGCGAGTGGGTGACGTAGTTGATCACCGCGCCGCCATTGCCGCGCGAGGCGCGCGGGTCGCGGCCGGTCGAGATGTGATAGGTGATCGGCAGGTTCACGTCCTGGATCGCCGCCCACAGCCGGTCGAAATGCGGCAGGTTGTAGTTGGGATGATCGATGTTGTGATCGCCCCACACCGGCTTGCACGGCAAAGTGAGGCAGCGGAAGCCGAGCTTGGCCAGGCGCTGCACCTCGGCGATCGAGCCTTCGAGATCGGCGGTGGCGATGGCGCCGGCGACCACGACGCGATCCTGGTAATTCGAGAACTGCTCCCACGCCCAGTCGTTCCACACCCGGCACTGCGCCTGGGCGAACTCGGCATCGGGCGTCGCCCACATCGACAGGCCCTTGTTGGGGAACAGCAGCTCGACGTCGATGCCGTCGCCGTCATGGTCGGCGATGCGCAGCTTGGGATCGGCGCCCGCCTTGTTGCGCGCCTGGTCCTCGCCCTCCATCTCGTGGATGCGCAGCCGGTCGGGGCGATGGCCCTCCGACACGCGCCACATCACGCCGTCCTTGTCGGTGACCACGCGCGGCAGGCGATCGCGATACTTGGCGTCGATGCGCTCGGCCCACAAATTCGACGGCTCGTTGGCGTGGCAGTCGGCCGACACCATGAAGTACTTCTTCGCCGCGCCGGGGCGCGGGCTGTGCTGCCAGCCGGTCGAGCCCGGAGTCTCCAGGCGCCACTTGTTGGGCTCGTTGACGACGATGTGGTTCATGGCGTTCCTCCCGCCTTGACAGGTGTTCCGATATCAGAACATTGTTCCGGTAGAGGAATTCTGGACCCGCAATGCCCCGCGACGCAACAGGGATATCGGCCGGCCCGCCGCGCGCGCCGACGCGCGCCATGCGGGTGATCGAGGCGCTGGCCACCCAGCCCGACGGGCTGGCGCTGGCTGATCTCGGCCGCCTGCTGGGCCTGCCCAAGACCAGCCTGTTCAGCATGCTGCGCGCGCTGGAAAGCGAGGCCTATGTCGAGAACGCCGGCGGCGTCTATCGCCTCGGCCCGGCGGCGCTGCGCCTGGGCGCGCTGATCGGCGGCGGCGACACCTTGGAGCGCCGGCTCTCGCCGCTGCTCGCGCCGGTCGTGGCGAAAGCCGGTGAGACCGTGCTGCTCGCCGTGCCGACCGAGGACCACCGCGAGGTACGCTACATCGC
>CAYNOF010000021.1:0-1724 GCA_964398335.1 uncultured Rhizobiaceae bacterium | reverse complement strand
GCATCCTGCGGCCGCAGATCATCTTCGGCCACGGGCTGGGCAGCCCGATGAACATGCTGGCGGCGATCGGCGCATACGGCGCCGTGCTGAAAGCGCGTGGCGAGCCGTTGTATTGGCCGGGCGGCGCGCCCTATGTCGCCTCGGGCACCTGCGCCAATCTGCTGGCGCGTGCCATCGAATGGGCCGGCACGAGCCCGGCGGCGGCCAACGAGACCTTCAACATCACCAACGGCGACGTCTATGTCTGGCGCAATTTGTGGCCGGCGATCGCGACATCGCTGGGCATGGCGGAGGGCGAGCCGCGGCCGATGAAGCTGTCGGACGAGATGCCGAAGTGCGAGGCCGAGTGGGCGGCGCTGGTGCGTGGTCACGGGCTGCGGCCCTGGACCTTGCAGCAATTCGTCGGCGACTCCTTCGTCTACGCCGACTGGCAGTTCGCCCATGGCCGCGAGCGTCCGGGGCCGCCGGTGATCGTGAGCTCTGTGAAATCGATGCAGGCCGGCTTCCATCACGTCATCGACACCGAGGACATGCTGGCGGCCTGGTTCGAGGAATTCCGCCGGCTGAAACTCCTGCCGCCGCTGTCGTGATAGAAACCGGCCATGATCCCGCGCACGCTCTTCCCCGCCGACTACGAGATCTTCCGCGACTCCGTCCGCCGCTTCGTCGCCGACGAGATCACGCCGCACTACGTGAAATGGGAGCAGGAGGCGCGCGTGCCGCGCGAGGTCTGGCTCAAGGGCGGCGCGGCCGGCCTGCTGTGTTGCGAGGTGCCGGAGGAATACGGCGGGCCGGGCGGCGATTTCCTGCACAGCGTCGTGGTGATGGAGGAGCTGACCGATGCCGGCGCCACCGGCGTGTTCTTCGGCCTGCACTCCGACATCGTGGCGCCCTACATCCTCAAGTACGGCTCGCCGCAGCAGAAGAAGCAGTGGCTCACCCGCATGGCCTCGGGCGAGGCGATCGGCGCCATCGCCATGACCGAGCCCTCGGCCGGCTCCGACCTGCAGGCGATCCGCACCACGGCGCGGCGTGACGGCGACGACTACGTCATCAACGGCCAGAAGGTGTTCATCTCCAACGGCCAGCAGGCGGACCTGGTGATCGTCGCCTGCAAGACCGACGCGACCAAGGGCGCCAAGGGCATGAGCCTGATCGTCGTCGAGGGCGACCGGCCGGGCTTCCGCCGCGGCCGGCAGCTCAAGAAGCTCGGGATTCACTCGCAGGACACGTCGGAGCTGTTCTTCGAGGACGTGCGCGTGCCGGCGGCCAATCTGCTGGGCAGCGAGGGCCAGGGCTTCACCCTGCTGATGAACGAGCTGTCGCAGGAGCGCCTGACCCAGGCGATCCGCGCCATCACCGCGTCGGAAGCGGCGTTGCGCTGGACCATCGACTACGTGCAGCAGCGCCACGCCTTCGGCAAGCCGATCGCCGCCTTCCAGAACACGCAGTTCAAGCTCGCCGGGCTGAAGGCCGAGATCATGGCGCAGCGCGTGCTGGTCGACCGCTGCATCGAGCTGCACCTCAAGCGCGAGTTCGATTCGGTCGACGCGGCGATGGCCAAGATGACGACCACCGAGCTGCAGGCGCGCGTCGTCGACGAATGCCTGCAGCTGCACGGCGGCTACGGCTACATGACCGAGTTCCCGATCGCCCGCGCCTTCGTCGATGCGCGCTACGCCCGCATCGCCGGCGGCTCGATCGAGGTGATGAAGACCATCATC
>CAYNOF010000020.1:0-1323 GCA_964398335.1 uncultured Rhizobiaceae bacterium | reverse complement strand
CCGTGGTTCATCCCCTCCAGCACGCGCTCGCCGGCGCGGTAGAACCAGTTGGGATTGGCGTCGTGCTTCAGGAGCTTGGAGCACATCATCGGCGAGAGCGTCAGCGCCACGAAACCCGAGACGATCACCGATCCCGCCAGGGTGAGCGCGAACTCGATGAACAGCCGGCCGGTGCGGCCGGTCTGGAAGGCGACCGGCGCGTACACCGCGGCGAGCGTGATCGTCATGGCGACGACGGCGAAGGCGATCTCGCGGCTGCCCTTCAGCGCGGCCGCGAAGGGCTTCATGCCCTCCTCGACGTAGCGCGCGATGTTCTCGAGCATGACGATGGCGTCGTCGACCACCAGGCCGATCGCCAGCACCATGGCGAGCAGGGTGAGCGTGTTCACCGAGAAGTTCAGCACCATCATCATGGTGAAGGTGCCGATCAGCGACACCGGGATGGTGACCAGCGGCACCAGCGTGGCGCGGAAGCTGCGCAGGAAGAGGAAGATCACCAGCACGACGAGGACGACGGCCTCGCCGATGGTGTGGAACACGCTGTCGATCGAGCGGTCGATGAACACCGTGCTGTCGTAGGAAACCTCGGCGTTGATGCCCGGCGGCAGGTCGGCGAGGATCTGCGGCAGGCGCTTCTTGACGTCGTTGGCGACCGACAGCGGATTGGCGGTCGACTGCTTGATGACGCCGACATTGACCGCGAGCTTGCCGTTGAAGGTGCTGATCACGCGCTGGTCGAGCGGCGCCACCTCGGCGCGGCCGACATCCTTCAGGCGCACCAGGTAGCCGTCGTTCTCGCGCAGGATCAAATTGTCGAATTGCTGCGGCGTGCGCAGGTCGGTCTCGGCGAGGATGGTGAACTCGCGGTCGGTGCTCTCGATGCGGCCCGAGGGGATCTCGACGTTCTGGCGCCTGAGCGCATTCTCGACGTCCTGCGGCGTGACGCGATAGGCCGCCAGCCGCACGCGATCGAGCCAGATGCGCATCGAGAAGGTGCGCTCGCCGAAGATGCGCAATTGCGAGACGCCGTCGATGGTCTGCAGCTGGTCCTTCACGAAGCGGTCGACGTAGTCGGTGACGTCGAGCTGGCTGACCGTGTCCGAGGTGAAGGCGATGTAGACGATCGGGAAGGCGTCGGCCTCGACCTTGGCGATCACCGGCTCGTCGATCTCGGTCGGCAGGCGCGAGCGCACGCGGCTGACGCGGTCGCGCACGTCGGCGGCGGCGGAATCGACGTTGCGGGTGAGCCGGAACTTCACCGTGATCTGGCTGCGCTCGGCGCGGCTGAACGAGGTCATCAGCTCGATGCCGTAGATGCCGTAG
>CAYNOF010000019.1:0-2842 GCA_964398335.1 uncultured Rhizobiaceae bacterium | reverse complement strand
CGGCGACCACGACGGTCGCGCCGATGTGGGCGTGCGATCCGCCGTCGCTCGGCGAGTCCCAGAAGTTCATCGACTCGCCGGACTATCGCATCGCCTGGCGCGTGCGGCCCGATCCCATCGCGGTGTCGGAGCCGTTCGCGCTGGAGATGTCGATCTGCGCCAATCCCGGGGCGCAGCCGGTCGATGGCATCGCCGTCGACGCCGTCATGCCCGAGCATCGCCACGGCATGAACTATCGGCCCAGCGTGATCGACGGGCCCGATGGCCGCTTCCTGGTCGAGGGCATGCTGTTCCACATGCCCGGCACGTGGCGGCTGATCTTCGACGTGCGCGCCGGCGGCGCGACGGAGCGCCTCACGCAGGACCTGACGGTCGAGTGATGCCGAGGCGCTGGCAGATCCTGCTGGCCATTCTCGGCGCCTGCCTGCCGCTGCTGCTCGCCCACGCCAACACCGGGGAATGGAGCACCGGGGAGCGCCGCGCCATCCTGCGCTTCGGGCCGTGGCCGCCCGCGCCCGCGCGCGATGCGTCCAACCGCGTTTCCGGCCGCGACGATGCCATCCTTCTGGGCGAGCGGCTGTTCTTCGACCGTCGCCTGAGCGGCGGGCGCAACATGGCCTGCGACTGGTGCCACCTGCCGCAGCGCGACTGGTCGGACGGCTTCCGCCGCGGTGTCGGCCGCGACGTGGTCGACCGCAACACGCCCAGCCTGTGGAACGTCGGCACGCGGCGCTGGCTGGGCTGGGACGGCGCGCATGACAGCCTGTGGAGCCAGAGCCTGCGGCCGATGGTCGAGCCGCGCGAGATGAACGCGACCAGCCGGCAGATCGCCGAGCGCATCCGCACCGACGGCGATCTCTCCTGCCGCTACGAGAAGGTGTTCGGCGCCGCGCCGGCTTTCATGGACGACGAGCAGGTGCTGGTGGCCACCGGCAAGGCGCTGGCGGCCTTCCAGGAGACGCTGGTCAGCGGGCGCACGCCGTTCGACGACTACCGCGACGCCCTGCAGCGCGGCGACGCGGCGGGGCAGGCGGCCTATCCCGAGGCGGCCCGGCGCGGCCTGAAGATCTTCATCGGCAAGGGACGCTGCAGCGTCTGCCATCTCGGCCCGACCTTCAGCAACGGCGAGTTCGCCGATACCGGCGTGCCGTTCTTCGTCGCTCCCGGGCGGGTCGATCCCGGCCGCCACGGCGGCATCGCCGCGCTGCGCAAGAGCGCCTTCACGCGGCTGGGCGCACACAGCGACGACAGGCAAGGCCCCGACACGACGCGCACGCGCCACGTCGAGCCGCAGCACCGCAATTTCGGCGAGTTCGCCGTGCCCTCCCTGCGCAACGTCGCGCGCACCGCGCCCTATATGCACGCCGGCTCGCACGCGACGTTGCACGACGTGGTGCGCCACTACTCCGAACTCGACGAGGACCGCCTGCACGCCGACGGCGAGCGCATCCTGCGCCCGCTGCACCTGACGCCGCGCGAGAGCGACAACCTCGTGGCCTTCCTGGAGTCGCTCAGCGATACGCCCAGGCCCTTCGTGCGCCGCACCGCCGACGGCGATCCGCCCTGCCGTTGAGTCTTCCCGGGACCGCCGGCGGTCCGATTGATTGCCTCGACCCATCGCATCGCCTAGGGTCGCGCATCGTTGCAACGATTTCGCGGGGGAAACGCCGATGATCGACCTCTACACCTGGTCGACGCCCAACGGGCGCAAGGTCTCGATCATGCTCGAGGAGTGCGGCCTGCCGTACACCGTGCACAAGGTCGACATCACCAAGAACGAGCAGTTCAAGCCCGACTTCCTGAAGCTCAGCCCCAACAACAAGATCCCGGCGATCGTCGACAGCGACGGGCCGGGCGGCGCGCCCTACAGCTGCTTCGAGACCGGCGCGATCCTGCTGTACCTCGCCGACAAGACCAACAAGTTCCTGCCCGCCGACCGCGCCAAGCGCTTCGACCACATCCAGTGGCTGATGTGGCAGATGGGCGGCTTCGGGCCGATCCTCGGCCAGACGCACCACTTCGTGCGTTTCGCGCCCGAGCAGGTGCCCTACGCGATCAAGCGCTTCACCGAGGAGACGGCGCGGCTCTACGGCGTGCTCGACAAGCGGCTGGCGGGCAACGAGTGGTGCGGCGGCGCCGATTACGGCGTGGCCGATTTCGCGATCTATCCCTGGGCGGCGCGCCACGAGTGGCATCGCATCGACCTCGCCGCCTTCACCAACGTCAAGCGCTGGTACGACGCCATGGGCGCGCGCCCGGCGGTGAAGAAGGGCATGGCGGTGCCGGCGTGAAGCGCAGCCTCGTGATCACCGTGCTGCTGCTGGCGCTCGGCGGTTGCGCCGCGGCGCCGGCGACGATTGCGCCGGCCTCCGCCTGCCGCGCGCCGTTGAAGGCGATGACGCAGGTCGATCTCTATTTCGGCCGCAATATCCCGGGCGGCGGCGAGGTCAGCGACGCGCAGTGGCGCCAATTCCTCGACGAGGTGGTGACGCCGCGCTTCCCCGACGGTCTGTCGGTGCTCGACGTCTACGGCCAATGGAAGAGCACGCGCACCGGCACCATCGCGCGCGAGCGCAGCAAGCGGCTCAGCATCATCGTGAGCGACGCGGCCGCGGCGGCGGCGAATGTCGAAGCGATCAAGGCCGCCTACAAGCAGCGCTTCCGGCAGGAATCGGTGCTGCAGTCAGAAGGCGGGGTGTGCGCGGCGTTCTGACCGGGTTTCAGCCGATGAAACCGTTGCCGTTGAGGTCCTGGTCGAAACGGGGTTCGAGCGCCTGCAGTGCGGGGTCGTTGCCGGACACGACGCCAATCGGCGACGAGGCGTAGTTGCCGCTGCTGTCGG
>CAYNOF010000018.1:0-1068 GCA_964398335.1 uncultured Rhizobiaceae bacterium | reverse complement strand
GCGTGAGCGTCCACCACCCTAGATGTGATAGTAACGGAACCAGCTTCCTAAGCCGCCCCCAGAGGACGAGATGTTGGCAAGGCTCTTGCGCCGCATTCTGTCGTGGTCGCTGGCCGCATTGATCTCGGTCGGTGCCGCCTTCGGCGCCGTCCTCGTCTTTGATCGCCTCATCGCTTCGGGATTCCAAAGCGCGCTTCCCGGTCATGACAACGCATACGCGGAACGCACGGCGCGGATGCTGGATCTTTATCCGTACTCCGGCTGGCACGTTCAGGCCAACACGAAGGCCGGGCAGTTGCGTCCCGACGCCACCGGCCTGGGCGAGCCCGATCTCGGCCCGATGGGCTTTGCCGTCGATTTCGACCTGGCGAATCCGCCGCCGAAGCAACCCGGTGAATTCCGCATCGTGCTCATCGGCGGTTCCGGCGCGCAGGGATGGGGCGCCGCGTCGCCGGACCAGGCGATGGCGCGGATCCTGGAGCGCAGCCTGCGGGCGGGCGGGCACAACGTCAGGGTCATCAACATGGCGATGGGCGCCTCCATCACCTACCAGAACTTCATCGACCTGAACCGGTTCGGCAGGAAGCTCGAGCCCGATCTGATTCTTGCCTATTCCGGCACCAACGACTTCGTCGTGCCGCTCGTGCACGAGCACCTGACGGACGTGCACTATCAGTTCCACCAGTTGCGCGCCCTCACCATCGCCGCACGCGGTTCGGAGTTCCCTCCGCAAATCACCTGGCTGCGTGACCTGTTCCCCAACCTGATGACGCGGACCCAGCTCGGCTATGCCGTGAAAGTGCTGCTGTACCGCGACTGGTTGGAGCATCGCTCACTGGAGCTCTACCGGGCTCACCGCGGAGGACTGCCGACGGATCCCAATGTGTTTGTCCGCGAGGTCGCCGCCGCGCAGATGATCCACGCGCTGAAGTCCATCAAGCGGGATTTCGAGGGCGTGCCCATCGTCCTGATCTGGCAGGCGATGGCGCCCGTGGAGATCGAGGCGCAGGTTCGCTTCTTTCGCGGCGCCCTGGCTCCCGATGCCTATCGGGTCATGTTCGAGACGGT
>CAYNOF010000017.1:0-1479 GCA_964398335.1 uncultured Rhizobiaceae bacterium | reverse complement strand
CCCCGTGGTGTGGTAGAGGTGCTCGTCCTCCTCGTCCTCGACCTCCTCGCAGGCGGCCTCGATCGCCTTCTTCTCCTCGCCCCTGGCCGCCTCGCCGATCTTGCCGAGCAGCTCCCAGTTGGCGTGGTCCTTGGTCTCGGCGAAGACCACGCACTCGCAGGCGACGATCTCGGCGGCCGCCCTGGGCGCCTCGCTCTGCCTGGCCATGGCCATCGCCTGCACCAGCGACTCGCCGATATGGCGCACGACCTTGCGCGACGGCGTCTCCTTCGGCTCGACGCCGAGCTCGGCCCTCAGCTTCTGCACGATGCCGACGTGGTTCCTGGTCTGCCCCAGGTAGTTCTGCCACTCCTCCCTGAGGTCGGCGTTCTGCGCGCATTTCAGCGCCATCTCGTAGATCTTCACGCCGCCCATCTCGGTCTCGAGCATCTGCTGCAGCAGGTCGTCGCGTTGCGCCTTGTTCATGGATACCTCCTCGCGCCGGTGGCGCAATCAAATCGTTGCCGTCCGCGGCCTCCTAACGTCCACGTCGCCATCACGTTGCCGCAAAAGGGCACGAACTCATCGCCTACGACGCAACGCGCCAACCGACGCGCCCCTTGAGCGCGCAGATTGAGCGCACAGATACCGTGCAAGCGAGCAGGCCATGCCGACCGACGATCCCAAGCCGCCATCCGACGACACGCGCGAGCTGCCGCCGACGACGCGCGACGCCTTCGACCTCAGCGAGCTGGAGAGCATGGCCGACGACGAAGCCGACGCCGAGTGGCTGCGTCACCCGGAAGCCTGGCACCTGCATTGAGGGGATGCCGGCACGGCAGGCAACGTGAGCGGCCGCTCTGCGTTTGACAGGCGCCACCGCCGACATCCGTCGGCCCGATCGTCGCAAGGAGACGCCCGATGTTCCGTCCCGTCCTGATCGCCTCGCTCGCCGCGGCGGCGCTGGCGGCCTGCACCGCCACCAACGATCCGTACTACGGATCCTCGCCGAACAACCCGCCGGGCTGGGTCGACCGCAACCGCGACGGCATCGACGACCGCAACCAGGGCAGCTACCGCAACCCCAACAATCCGCCGGGCTGGGTCGATCGCGACCGCGACGGCCGCGACGATCGCGTCGAGCAGCGCCGCAGCAGCAGTCGCGGCGGCTACTACGATTCCTACGGCGTCTGGCACGCCTACTAGCCGCGCGCGGCCCGGGCGCGCCGACTCGTCCGACTCTTGAGACAGGTCAAGGCGGCCGGGGCCAGCGCCCCATATCATGCATCATAGGTTCCGAAGTGACCCGTCGCGCTGATGATCGGGCTCACCTGCGGTGCCGGGCGGTCCCGCGATCCCTTCGCGGGGCCGCCTTCCTCCGGATCCCGCGCGGTACACGCTTCGAGCGCTATGCCGCTCCGGCGCGCGGCTCGGGGAAGTCGACGATGAAGAACGCGCGCGGCGGCTGCGGCGCGCTCAAGGTGCCGCCGAGCTGCCTGG
>CAYNOF010000016.1:0-1421 GCA_964398335.1 uncultured Rhizobiaceae bacterium | reverse complement strand
GCTGACCATTGCGCGCACCCTGATGGGCAACCCGCGCTGCGTGCTGCTCGACGAGCCGTCGGAAGGCCTCGCGCCGCTGATCGTCGAGCAGATGGCGAACACCATCCGCACGCTCAAAGCCGAGGGTCTGAGCGTCGTGTTGTCGGAGCAGAACCTGCATTTCTCGGCGATGGTCGCGGACCGCGCCGTGATCATAGAGAAGGGCCGCGTGCGTTTCACCGGCACCATGGACGAACTGCGCGCCGACGAGCAGGCGCGAACCCAGTACCTCAGCGTGTGACATGAGCAGCGATCATCCCTCGACCCTCGTCGGCATCGATGTCGGCGGCACCTTCACCGACCTGCTGTCGCTCGATACGCAGTCGGGCGCGGTATCCTTGGCAAAGGTGCCGACGACGATCGACAACCAGGCCTTCGGCTTCGTCGCCGCGATGAAGGCGGCCAGCCTCGATCCGCGGGCGCTGCAGGCGATCGTGCACGGCACGACCACGACGACCAATGCGCTGCTCGAACGCAAGGTGGCGCGCGTCGGCCTGATCACCACGCGCGGCTTTCGCGACGTGCTGGAGCTCGGCCGGCGCACGCGGCCCAAATCCTACGGCCTCACCGGCTCCTTCGAGCCGCTGATCCCGCGCGAGCTGCGCATCGAGGTGCCGGAGCGCATGGATGCCGAGGGCGGTGTCGTCACCGCGCTCGACGAGGCGGCGGTGCGCGACGCGAGTCGGCGCCTGCTCGACGCCGGGTGCGAGGCGGTGGTGATCCACTTCCTGCACAGCTACATCAATCCGGCGCACGAACAGCGAGCCGAGGCGATCGTGCGCGAGACGTGGCCCAACGACTATGTCACCGCGGGCCACCGCGTCGTGTCGGAGTATCGCGAGTACGAGCGCGGCACGACGGCGGCGGTGAACGCGGCGATCCAGCCGGTGCTCGACCGCTATCTCGGCCGCCTGGTGTCCGAGCTGAAATCGCTGGGCTTCGCGCGCGACCTGCTGGTGATGCAGGGCAATGGCGGCACGGTGGCGGCGCGCGCCGCGGCCGAGGCGGCAGTGCACACGGTGATGTCCGGCCCGGCCTCCGGCGTGATGGCGGCGGCCTATACCGGCCGCGCCTGCGGCCAGCCCGACCTGATCACCTACGACATGGGCGGCACCTCGACCGATGTCGGCCTGATCCGCGAAGGCGTGCCGCAGGTGTCGAGCGAGCTCGATCTCGAATACGGCATGCCGATCCACGTGCCGATGGTCGACGTGCACACCATCGGCGCCGGCGGCGGCTCGATCGCCTACGTCGATTCCTCGGGCATGCTGCGTGTCGGTCCGCAAAGCGCCGGCGCGACGCCCGGTCCGATCTGTTACGGCCGTGGCGGCGAGAAGCCCACCATCACCGACGCCAACCTCGTGCTGGGCCGGCTCAATCCC
>CAYNOF010000015.1:0-16538 GCA_964398335.1 uncultured Rhizobiaceae bacterium | reverse complement strand
ATCAGCGCCGGGTTCGGGGCGGGCTCAGTGCCGGCGGCGTTGTGCTCGAGGCGCGCTTCGATGGCCTGGCGACGTTCAGCGTCGAGCGCCATCCACTCGCGCACCGGGATCTGCGACGAATCGGTCAGGCCGTCCTTCAGCACGCGGGCCAGCACCTGCTCGCCCAAGATCCGGGCGCATGCCTCGTCGGCCGCGGCGGCACTGGCGAGGCGACGGATCGTGGCGGCGCGCACGGCCGGATCGGTGATCGCTTCGGCCTGCCGCAGCCGCCAGTGCGGCGTCGGCTGCGCGCCATCCGGTGGCGCGGCGTTCAGGATCTCCGTGCTCGCCGCCGCGGCGCGCTCGCGGGTCTGCGCTTCGGACAAGAGCGCATCGAGCGCGGCGCGGTCGGGCTCCTCGAGCGCTGAGGCATAGCGTGTGTTCAGGGTCCGCGCGCGTTCGGGATTGCGTTCGACCGCTGCGCCGATCGCCGAGACCAGCGTGCGGCTGGTCTGCTGGCGCAGGGCCGTCTCGGTCAGCGCCCTGTCCCAGCCTTTGCGCTCGGCCTGATCGCGCACCTCCGCCCGCGCGGTGCCCAGCGAGCGGCGCAGCAGGGCATCGTCGTTCCAGTGCAGCGCGGCATCGGCCTGCACCAGCGCGACGCGGCCTTCGCTCGCCGCGTCGTACCAGCGCTGCCGTTCGGCGGTGGCATGGCGCTCGACCTGGGTGCTGAAGCTCGCCAGCCGGCGGTCCGCGAGCTCTGCGAACATGCGGCGCTGGTCGTCGTCGGTCAGCGTCGCCCGCTCGCGGTCCTGCGCCTGGGTGTAGGCGTCGAGCACCGCTTGCGCCTGCGTCAGGGCCGCCTGGCCCTGCAGGTTGAGGTAGCCGTTCTGCGGGTCGAAGAGCAGGGCCTGCTCGGTCTCGCCCATCTTTGTGTCGGCGAGCTTCACCGTGGCTTCGTTGTCGCCGGCGAGCTGTTCGGCCACGACGCCCGCAATTGCGGTCCCGCCCTGCGCGGCCTGCAGGCCGAGCTGCAGCGGCGGCGAGGGGCCGAAATTGCCGGCGCTGGCGTCGATGTTGAGGTATCCGCCGCCGGGCACGGCTTGCGTGCGCACGCCCAACGGCTTGTACGGTCCGATCCAGATTCTGCCGGCCATCCGAGTCCTGCCCTTGATGGGCACGGCGCGACGCCGTGGAATGGGCGCCTGGTTTCACCGTGCCGCCCGAGACGGACTTTATGGCCAGATGCGCAAATCGCTTATTTCTGCCCCTAGGATTGTCGGCGATTCATCAGTAGTGCCTGTGGGAGAAAGACTTTGGTCGTTACGCAGCGAGACGCTTCTCGTAGTCCTGCGCCAGGCTCTCGAGCTGTCCCGCACAATCCCCCCGGAACGACGGGCCGTGCATGATCGCCAGCGTCTTCGGCTTCAGCGCACCCAGCCGCCGCAGCGTCGGCGCCGAGTTCGGGCCGATGCTGGCGAAGTTCATCATGCGCTCGACCTGGATCGCCGGTGACACGACCTCGCTCTCGGTCAGCGCCGGTGCGGCGCCGACCTGGGTGAGGATGTCGCTGCTGAAGAGGGTGCCGGTGGTCTCCTCGTACATCATGCCGGCTTCCCAGTTGTGCGGCACATGCGGCGTGTCGAGGCGGCGCAGGCGCTTGCCGCCGATGTCGAGCACCTCGTTGTCGGCCAGCACGCGCGCCTCGCGATCGCAGGTGTCGCCCAGCCACAAATTCACGCCCATGCGGCCGACCGCCGGCTGCGCCTGGGGCGCGGCGGCGAGGAACTGCTCGAGCGCGCCGCATTCGTCGGCCTCGACATGGCTGAAGCCGATCCAGCGCAGCTTGGCGATGTCCATCACCTTGCCGATCGCCGCCGACACCGCGGGGAAGAGGGCGCGCTGGCCGGTGTGGAACAGGAACGGCTCGTCGCCGGCGATCAGGAACTGGTTGAAGGTGAAGCCGGTGGGGCCGATCTGCGGCAGGTAGGTCGAGAGCCGGTAGATGCCGCTCTCGATCTCGTCGATCGTCGTCTGCATGGGGGTGCTCCGCGATACAGGCTGGTTTCGCATACCGTCGGTATGTTAGATATCGACGGTATGGTGGATGTCAATGGCTAAGACCCTGCGTGAGGAATATTCCGAGGCAACGCGCGCGGCGTTGCTGGCGGCGGCGCGTCGGCTGTTCGCGGCGCAGGGCTATCAGGCGACCAGCATCGAGGCGGTGGTGCGCGCGGCGCGCGTGACGCGCGGCGCGCTCTATCACCATTTCGCGGACAAGCGCGCGCTGCTCGACGCGCTGGTGGTCGAGCTGCAGGCCGAGGCCAGCGTCAAGGTTCGCGAGCGCGCGCTGAGCAGGCGCAGCCGCTGGGAGAGCCTGGAGGCGGGGATCGAGGCCTATCTCGAGGCCTGCCTCGAGCCGGCGTTCCGGCGCATCGTGCTGCAGGAAGCGCCGTCGGCGCTGGGCATCGCGCGCTGCCGCGAGATCGACTACGCCGAAGCGCTGGGACCGCTGGGCGCGGCGCTGGCGCGGCTGAAGCGCGATGGCGCGCTGAAGGTCGAGGACACCGACCTGCTGGCGCGCATGCTGGCGTCGATGACCTGGGAGGTGGCGCTGCTGCTGGGCGACGCCGAGGACCCGCAGACCCTGCGCCGCCACGCCCAGCGCATCATCAAGCGCGTGCTGGGCGCGTTTCGTACCGGGAGTGCCTAGACGTTGTAGACAACGCCGCGGCCGCCAATGCCCTCGATCGGACCGTCAGCGCCGCCCTTGCGGGCGAAGGCATGCTTGGCGATCTGCATGCGAACATAGAGCTGGCGTGGGTTCGGTGTGTTGCCCAGGTTGTAGTACTTCGCCTGCGTCCACGGCAGCTGCGGGAAATACCAATCCTCCGTCCAACCATCGACGATCATGGTCGTGATCGGCAGAGCCTTGAGCTGGGACCGGCCGGTAATCGGTACGTCGGCGACCACGACGAATACGTGGTCGTAGCCGAAATCATTGGCGGAGCAGAGGGTGACGTTGCTCGCCGGCGCCGGGATCAGCGGGTTGCCGACCAGCGAAGCGTAACACATGCGACCCTTTTCCTCGCAATTGCCCACTCCGAACCATGCCGCGTCCTCGAAGCTCTGGACGACGCTGTCGTCGGTGTCCGGGTCGCGCCGGTAGTAATACAGATTGGCGTGATCCTCGTCGGTGATGCGCGCGAACGGATTGTTGGTGCTCTTGACCGATTTGATGTCCTTGAAGAAGCGCAGGGCGCTCTTGGCGGCTTGCTTGCGCTTCTTGAGGATCTCAAGCTGGACGACGCCGAGGGCCATGACCTGTCTCCGGGTATGCGCCTGGCGATGGCCGGGCGCGGGTGAAGCCATTACCTGCAACTGGCCGGTGGTAACCAACGCGGACGCTGCGGCCTCTAGATGCGCCAAGCCGGAGTTTTAGGGACCTAAAAAGTTCCAAAAAATTGCCAAAGACTACTCCGCCGCAAGCGCCGGCACGGCGGCGAGGGTGGGAGCGGGGACGGAGACTTCCTCCGGCTTCGCGCGGCGTACGCGGAACCAGGCGGCGTAGAGCGCCGGCAGGAAGATCAGGGTCAGCGCCGTGGCGACGAGCAACCCGCCCATCAGCGCGATCGCCATCGGGCCCCAGAACACCGAGCGCGACAGCGGCACCATGGCGAAGATCGCCGCCGCCGCGGTGAGCAGGATCGGCCGCGCGCGGCGCACCGTGGCCTCGACGATGGCGTCGTAGGCCGAGCGGCCCTCACGGATGTCCTGGTCGATCTGGTCGACCAGGATCACCGAGTTGCGCATGATCATGCCCGAGAGCGCGATCACGCCCAGCAGCGAGACGAAGCCGAAGGCCGAGTGCAGGCCGAGCAGCGCCAGCGACACGCCGATCATGCCCAGCGGCGCGGTGAGGAAGACCAGCGCCAGCTTGGAGAAGCTCTGCAGCTGGATCATCAGGAAGCCCAGCATCAGGAACAGCATCAGCGGCATCAGCACGAAGATCGACCCCTGGCTGCGCGCGCTCTCCTCGCTGTCGCCGCCGACCTCGATGCGATAGCCCGGCGGCAGCGAGGCACGCAAAGGCGCCAGCGCCTTGTCGATGCGCGCCGTGACGTCGGGACCCTGCACGCCGTCGGCCACCATGGCACGCACGGTCATCAGGGTCTCCTTGTTGCGGCGCCACAGGATCGGCTCTTCCAGCTCGTATTTCAGCCGCGCGATCTGGCCCAAGGGCACCGGGCCGTTGGCGCCGCGCACGGTGATGCCGTCGAGATTGTCGAGCCCCAGCCGCTCCGGCGCGACGGCGCGCGCCACCACGTCGATCAGCTCGTCGCCCTCGCGGAACTGCGTCACTGTCGTGCCCGACAGCAGGGTCTGCAGCGCCTGGGCAAGGTCCTGCGCGTTGACGCCCAGCGCGCGCGCCTTGGCGTGGTCGATGTCGAGATGCACGCTCTTGGAGAGCTCGAACCAGTCGAAGTTGATGTCACGCGTGTCGGGATCGGCCTTGAACACCGCGCGCACGCGCTCGGCCAGGGCGCGGATCTCCTGCGGATCCTGGCCCTGCACGCGGAACATCACCGGGTACTGCACCGGCGGACCGTTCTGCAGGCGCTGCACGCGCGCGCGCACGGCGGCGAAGTCGTCGTGGAACAGCGCATCGAGCTCGGCGACCAGCTTCTCGCGCTCGTCGACGCCCTTGGTCATCACCACGAACTGGCCGAACGCCGGGTTCTTCAGCTCGGGGATGGTCGGCAGGTAGAAGCGCGGCGAGCCGCCGCCGACATAGGCGACGTAGTTCACCACGTTCCCGTTGCGCGCCAGCCACGCCTCCAGCCGCTTCACCTCGGCCTCGGTCGCGGCGTAGGACGACTGCTCGGCCAGGCGCAGGTCGATGATCAGTTCGGGCCGGTTGGCGGTCGGGAAGAACTGCTTCTGCACGAACTGGAAGGCGAACAGCGAGCCGGCGAAGGACGCCACGGTGACGCCGATCACGATCCAGCGGTGATCGAGGCACCAGGTCACGACCCGGCGGAAGGCGCGGTAGAGCGGGCGGCTGTAGGGATCGTGGTGCCCGTCGGCATTCGGCTTGGGCGTCGGCAGCAGCCTGTAGCCGATGAACGGCGTGAAGATCACCGCGACGAACCACGACACGACCAGCGCGATCGCCGTGACCCAGAAGATGGCGTTGGTGTACTCGCCGGCGCTGGAGCGCGCGAAACCCACGGGCACGAAGCCGGCGGCGGTGACCAGCGTGCCGGTCAGCATCGGGAAGGCGGTGGAGGAGTAGGCGTAGCTCGCCGCCTCCATGCGGCTGTGGCCCTGCTCGAGCTTCACCATCATCATCTCGACGGCGATGATCGCGTCGTCGACCAGCAGGCCGAGCGCGATGATCAGCGCGCCGAGCGAGATGCGGTGGAAGTTGATGCCCATCACCTCCATCGCCGTGAAGGTGATCGCCAGCACCAGCGGCACGCAGAGCGCCACGACGATGCCGCTGCGCAGGCCGAGGCTGACGAAGCTCACCGCCAGCACGATGCCCAAGGCTTCCATCAGCGAGTGGATGAACTCGGAAAACGAGCTGTCGACCACGTCGGGCTGGAAGGCGACCTTGTGCACCGTGACGCCGACCGGCAGCTCGTCCTGGATCGCCGCCATCTGCTGGTCGAGCGCCTTGCCCAGGGTCTGCATGTTGCCGCCCGCCGACATCACGATGCCCAGCCCGAGCACCGGCTTGCCCATGAAGCGCATGCCGAAGCTGGGCGGGTCCTGGTAGCCGCGGCGCACCTCGGCGACGTCGGCGATGCGCAGGGTGCGGCCGCCGACATTGATCGGGATGTCGCCGATCGCCGCCGCGGTTGCGGGCGCGGCGTCGATGCGCAGCGCCACGCGCGAGGAGGGCGTCTCGATCACGCCGGCCGAGGCCATGGCGTTCTGCTTCTGCAGCGCGTCGAAGAGCTGCGTCACGCTGATGCCCAGGGTGGCGAGCCGGACGTGCGAGAACTCGAGGTACACGCGTTCGTCCTGCGCGCCGAAGATGTCGGCCTTGGCGACGTCGGGCACGCGCAGCATGCGCAGGCGGATCTTCTTGATCAGCTCCTTCATCTCGGCCGGCGAATAGCCGTCGCCTTCGAAGGCCCAGATCACGGCGTAGGTGTCGCCGAACTCGTCGTTGAAGAACGGCCCGAGCACGCCCTGCGGCAGCGTGTTGCGGATATCGCCGATCTTCTTGCGCACCTGGTACCAGAGGTTGGCGACCTCCTTGGGCGGCACGCTGTCCTGCAGGTTGACGTAGATCACCGCCTCGCCGGGCCGCGAGTAGGAGCTGACGTGATAGATGTACGGCAGCTCCTGCAGCTTGGTCTCGATCTTGTCGGTGACCTGCTGCTCCATCTCGCGCGCCGTGGCGCCGGGCCACGCCACCGACACCACCATCTGCTTGATGGTGAAGGGCGGATCCTCGGCGCGCCCGAGATTGAAGAACGACAAGGTGCCGGCGATGGTCAGCACGATCAGCATGAAGAGCGTGAGCGTGCGGTGCTCCAGCGCCCAGGTGCTGAGATTGAACCGGTGCGACATGACCGCCCCCAAGGGCTGATGGAGTTGGTTAGCGGCTGGCGCTTTGCGCCACGGCCGAGTCTGAAGCGGCGCGGCCCTGCGGCTGCACGCGCTGGCCGGCCTCGAGCTTGTGCACGCCGACCGCGACGACCAGCTCGCCACTGGCGAGGCCGGCCGAGATCAGCGCGCTGTCGTCGCGCCAGCGCGCCACCGTGACCGGCCGCAGCGAGAGCGTGCCGGTGGCCTTGTCGACGATCCATACGGCGGGGCCGGTGCCCTGCTGGAAGATCGCGGTCAGCGGCACCTCGGCGACCTGCTCCTGCGAGCCGCGCTCCAGGGTGAGCGTCGCGGTCATGCCCATGGCGATCAGCGCCGGCCGCTCGGTGATGGTGAAGCGCGCGGCATAGGTACGGGTCATCGCATCGGCCATCGGCGCCAGCTCGCGCAGGCTGGCGCTGCGCACGACGCCCGGCTCGGACCACAGCTCGTAGGTGACCCGCTCCGCGCCGCTCAGCATCGCCAGGCGCTGCTCCGGGGCATCGACGCGGATCTCGAGCTCGTCGAGCCGGGCGATCTTCGCCACCTGCTGGCCGGCGGCGACCACCTGGCCGACCTCGATCATCAGCGCGGTGACGATGCCGTCGGTGTCGGCGGCGAGCGTGGTGTAGGCGAGGTTGTTGGCGGCGGTGTCGAGCTGCGCCTTGGCCTGCTCCAGCCGCGCCTGCGCGGCGTTGGCCAGCGACTGGCGCTGGTCGAGCATCTGCGGCACGAAGGCCGCCGTGCCCTTCAGCCCGACATAGCGCTCCAGATCGGCGCGGGCGCGCACCGCCTCGGCCTCGGCGGCGGCCAGCGCCGCGCGGGCGTTGTCGAGCGCCAGCTTGTGGTCGGCAGTGTCGAGGCGGGCGATCGGCTGGCCGGCCGTGACCCGGCCGCCGACCTCGACCAGCCGCTCGACGATCTTGCCCGGCACCCGGAAGCCGACCGTGGTCTCGTAGCGCGGCACCACCGTGCCGGCCAACGTCAGGCGCTGGGTCTGGCCGCGCAGGGTGATCTCCTGCACGCGGGCGGGGCGGATCGGGGCGGCTTTGGCGGCAACCGCAGGGGGCGTCGGTTGTTTGGGATAGGCGACGAGAGCGAAACTGATGCCGCCGGCAAGGCTGACCGCGAGAACGGAGCCGATCACCGCAACGATCCGCTTACGCATGGCAGCACTCCCGGATAAACTGTCGTTCAGTCATTGAACACGGAACTGAACAACGCTAACTTATCGGCGTTAACTGATCAAGCCCGGGCCTGCCCGCAAGAGGAACAAAATGGCAAATGTGGCTGCGCAGACTGTCGCATCCCCCGTTGGACGCAAACGCCGGGGTGAGGGCCACACACGACGCGACGAGATTCTCGGCGCGGCGAAGTCGCTCTTCCTCGAAGAGGGGTACGGCGCGACGACGATCCGAAAAATCGCTGAACGTGTAGGGGTTTCAGCCCCAGCCTTGTATCTTTACTTCAAGGACAAGGACGAGATCATGCTGGCGCTCTGCGACCAGACCTTCGGCCACTTGATAGAATTGTTCCAAAGCATTGAATGCCTTGAATGTTCACCCCGAGACCGGCTGCGCCAGATGGGCGAGGCCTACATCAGGTTCGGTCTCGAACATGTTGGTGAATATCGTCTTATCTTCATGGAGGAGCAGGCGCCGGAGCCGGTGCGCCATGCCGGCCACCGCGCCGACCTCAGCGACCCCGACCGCCCCGGCATCAAGGGGGCCATCGCCTTTTCCCTGCTAGAGCGGCAGTTCGTCGAGCTTCAGAATGCCGGTGTCACGCTGCCCCACCCGCCGGTGACCAGCGCCGAGCTGGCCTGGATGGCCTGCCACGGCCTGGTTTCGGCCTTCATCAATGAGCCGGACTTCCCGTGGTCGGACCGCCAGGCGCTGATCCGCGGGATGGTCGACCTGACGGTGCGCGGCCTGGCGCCGTCTCAGTAGGTCGCGCGGCCGCCGGAGAGATCGAACACCGAACCGGTGTTGAAGCTGCACAGCGGCGAGGCCAGCCAGGTCACCAGCGTGGCGGCTTCCTCGACGGTGGCGAAGCGGCCCATCGGGATCTTCGACAGCATGAAGTCGATGTGCTGCTGGCTCATCTGCCTGAACAAGTCGGTCTTGATCGCCGCCGGGCAGATGCAGTTCGCCAGCACGCCGGTATTGGCCAGCTCCTTGCCCAGCGACTTGGTCAGGCCGATCACGCCGGCCTTCGAGGCGGAGTAGGCCGAGGCGTTGGGATTGCCTTCCTTGCCGGCGATCGAGGCGATGTTGACGATGCGGCCCCATTTGCGGCCCACCATGCCCGGCACGACGGCGCGGTTGGTGAGGAACACGCCGGTGAGGTTGATGTCGATCACCTGCCGCCACGCCTGCACGTCGTAATCGGCCACGGTCGCATTGGGCCCGGTGACGCCAGCGCTGGCGACCAGGACATCGACGCCGCCCAGCCGCTTCTCGGTGTCGGCCAGCGCTGCCGCAACCGAGCGGTCATCGGCAACGTCGACGAAAACCGCGATGGCGCCCGGCAGCGTCGCCGCGGACTCCTTTGCAACAGCCTCGTCACGATCCCAGATCGCGATCCGCGCGCCAGCGGCCTGCAACGCCTGCGCGCAGGCGAGCCCGATCCCGCGCGCCCCGCCGGTTACCGCCGCGATCCTGCCCTTGAGCACCTCGCCATACATGACCATGTCCCTCCCAAGCCCCGGCCGGCCGCGACCATAGCAATCGGCGAAGCCTTGCCGCTAATATCGCCGCGGATTCTTCTCTCCGACAAATCAACGAGTTCGATGCCCGCTCCCATCCCCGCCTCGATCGACGCCATGGTCGAGCTCCTGCGCCAGGGCGACTACATCGCCGATCGCAGCCTCGCCACGGTGCTGTTCCTTGCGCTCAAGCGCGGACGGCCGCTGTTCTGCGAGGGCGAGGCTGGTGTCGGCAAGACCGAGATCGCCAAGGTCCTGGCCCAGACCCTCGGCCGCCGCCTGATCCGCCTGCAGTGCTACGAAGGCCTCGACGCCGCTTCCGCCGTCTACGAGTGGAACTACGCGCGCCAGATGATCGAGATCCGCCTGGCCGAGGCGCAGGGCACGGTCGACCGCGAGCAGCTGGGCAGCGACGTCTTCAACGAGAAGTTCCTGATCCATCGCCCGCTGCTCGAGGCGCTGCAGCCCGATCCGGCGGGCGCACCGGTGCTGCTGATCGACGAGCTCGACCGCACCGACGAACCGTTCGAGGCCTATCTGCTGGAAGTGCTCTCCGACTTCCAGGTGTCGATCCCCGAGCTCGGCACGGTGAAGGCGCCGCAGCCGCCGATCGTGATCATCACCTCGAACCGCACGCGCGAGATCCACGTCGCGCTCCTGCGCCGCTGCTTCTATCACTGGGTCGACTATCCCGACGCCGCGCGCGAGCGCCAGATCCTCGCCACCAAGGCGCCCGAGGCGCCGGCGGCGCTGGCGCGGCAGGTCGTGGGCTTCGTCCAGGATCTGCGCAAGATGGATCTGTTCAAGTCGCCCGGCGTGGCCGAGTCGATCGATTGGGCCCAGGCGCTGTCGGAGCTCAACGTGCTCGACCTCGATCCGGCGGTGATCGATTCCACCCTGGGCATCCTCCTGAAGTACCAGGACGACATCCAGCGCATCCAGGGCAGCGAGGCCGCCGCCATCCTGGGCCGCGTGAAGAGCGAGATGGCGGCCCTGCCGGCCGCCTGAGCCCGCGATGTCCGAGGTCGTCCGTTCCGCACCCAAGGCGCCGGCCGAGCCCAAGCTCGTCGTCAACATCATGAATTTCGCGCGCACGCTGCGCGCCGCCGGCCTGCCGATCGGGCCGGGCCGCGTGCTGGAGGCGGTGAAGGCGGTCGAGGCGGCGGGGCTGAAGCGGCGCGAGGATTTCTACTGGACCCTGCACAGCGTCTTCGTGAACCGCAGGGACCAGCGCGAGATCTTCGACCAGGCCTTCCACGTCTTCTGGCGCAATCCCAAGCTGCTCGAGAAGATGATGGGCATGATGCTGCCGCAGATCGACGGCGGCCTCGCCGAGGACCAGCAGAAGAAGCAGATGAGCCGCCGCCTGCAGGAAGCGTTGCAGGCCGGCCGCGGCCAGTCGCCGGAGGAAGAGTCGGAAGAGCCGCCGAAGATGGAGCTCGAGGCGACGCTGACCTTCTCCGATCGCGAGCTGCTGCAGAAGCGCGACTTCGAGCAGATGTCGGCGGCCGAGATCGCCGAGGCGCTGCGCGCGATCAAGCGCCTGCGCCTGCCGATCCCCGATCGTCGTATCCGCCGCACGCGTCCGTCACCGTCGGGAAACCGCATCGACATGCGCGCCACCCTGCGTGCCTCGATGAAGCCGCACGGCGTGATCGAGCTGCACCGCAAGGAGCCGCGGCGGCGGCCGCCGCCGCTGGTGATCCTCTGCGACATCTCCGGCTCGATGAGCAAATACAGCCGGATGTTCCTGCATTTCATGCACGCGCTGGCGAGCGATCGCGACCGGGTGTTCAGCTTCACCTTCGGCACGCGGCTCAACAACGTCACCCGCGCGCTGCGGGACAAGGATGTCGATATCGCGCTGGCCAAGGCGAGCGCGCAGGTCGAGGATTGGTCCGGTGGCACGCGCATCGGCGCCACCCTGCACGAGTTCAACCGGCTATGGTCGCGCCGGGTGCTGGGGCAGGGCGCCGTGGTGCTGCTGATCACGGACGGGCTCGACCGCGAGGGCGCGGCGGGACTGCCGGAGGAGATGGAGCGGTTGCACAAGTCCTGTTCCCGGCTGATCTGGCTCAACCCGCTCTTGCGTTACGAGGGCTACGAGCCAAAGTCATTGGGCAATCGGGCGATGCTGCCGCATGTCGACGATTTCCGGCCGGTGCACAATCTCGAAAGCCTCGCGAGCCTGGTCGCGACGCTGAGCGAGCCGGCGCATCGCGGCGGAGCGAAGATGGCGGACTGGCGCGATCGCGCGCGGGCTGCCTGAGACGATGGAGGGCACGATGGACGCGGCTCAGGAAGACATCCTCGGCGCAGTGCGCCAGTGGAAGGACGCCGGCAAGGACGTGGCGCTGGCTACCGTGACGCTCACCTGGGGCTCCTCGCCGCGGCCGGTGGGCAGCCAGCTCGCCATCGACGATGCCGGCAACATGGTGGGCTCGGTCTCCGGCGGCTGCATCGAGGGCGCGGTGGTCAAGGAAGCGCTCGACGCGATCAAGGACGGCAAGCCGCGCCTGCTCGATTTCGGCGTCACCGACGAGCAGGCCTGGGATGTCGGCCTCGCCTGCGGCGGCAAGGTCCAGGTCTTCGTCGAGAAGGTCGGCTGACCATGAAGCTCTCGACCCTCGATGCCCTGCAGGCCGCGCGCGCCGCGCGTCAGCCGGTCGTTCTCGTCAAGCGCATTGCCGATGGCGAGGAAGCGCTGATCTTCAACGATCGGGCTGAAGGCGCGCTGGCCAACGACGCCGCCGCGCTGTCGGCCGGTCGCGCCGCGCTCGCCTCGGGAACCAGCGAGACGCTCGACACCGCCTCCGGCAAGCTCTTCGTGCAGGCCTTCATCCCGCCGCAGCGCATGATCGTCGTCGGCGCCGTGCACATCGCGCAGGCGCTGGTGCCGATGGCGGTGATGGCCGGCTTCGACGTCACGGTGATCGACCCGCGTCGCGCCTTCGCCACCGACAGCCGCTTCCCCGGCGTGACCGTGCTGACCGACTGGCCGGACGAGGCGATGGAGCGGCTGAAGCCCGACTCGGCCACCGCCGTGGTGACGCTCACGCATGATCCCAAGCTCGACGATCCGGCGCTGATCGTGGCGCTGAACTCCGAGGCCTTCTATGTCGGCTCGCTGGGCAGCCGCAGGACGCACGCCAAGCGCAAGGAACGGCTGAACCAGGCCGGCATCACCGACCAGCAGTTCTCGCGCATCCACGGCCCGGTCGGACTCGACCTCGGCGGCCGCTCGCCGGCGGAGATCGCGATCTCGATCGTGGCGCAGGTCATCCAGGTGCGCTCGGCGCAGCAGGCCGAGCGGCAGCCGCGCGAGCGCGCGGCCTGAAGCCATGCAGTTCGGCGAGATCGGCATCGACGAGGCGGTGGGCGCGATCTTGGCGCACGCGCATCGCGAGGGCCGCATCAGCTTCGCCAAGGGGCGGCGGCTGTCGGAGCTCGATGTCGCCGCACTGAAGGCCGCCGGCGTGAAGACGGTCGTCGCCGCCAAGCTGGCGCCTGACGATGTGCACGAGGACGAAGCCGCACGCACCATCGCCGAGGCGGTGATGGGCAGCGGCCTCACGGCGACCGCGCCCTTCACCGGCCGCGCCAACCTCTTCGCCGTGGCGCCAGGCGTCGTGGTCGCTGACCAGGCGCGTCTCGACGCGCTCAACGAGATCGACGAGTCGATCACCATCGCGACCCTGCCGGCCTACGGCGTCGCCGACGCCAAGCAGATGGTCGCCACCATCAAGATCATTCCCTTCGCCGTGCCGCGCGAAGCGGTCGATCGGGCGCTGGCCGTCGTGCGTCAAGGCGGGCCGATGGTCTCGGTGGCGCCGTTCCGGACGATGAAGGCGGGGCTGGTGCAGACCAGCCTGCCGGGCACGCGCGACAAGGCGCTCGACAAGACCAGCGAGACGACGCGCGCGCGCATGACGGGTCTGGGCGGCACGCTGGCCGGCGAGCGGCGCGTGCGCCACGACGAGGCCGAGATCGCCAGGGCGCTGAAGGAGCTCCAGGCCGAGGGCTGCGATCTGTTCCTGATCGCCGGCGCATCGGCGATCGTCGACCGGCGCGACACGGTGCCGGCGGGCATCGAGAAGGCCGGTGGCCGCATCACGCATTTCGGCATGCCGGTCGATCCCGGCAACCTGCTGCTGATGGGCGAGCTCGACGGCAAGCCGGCGATCGGCCTGCCGGGCTGTGCCAAGTCGCCGAAATTCAACGGCTTCGACATGGTGCTGCAGCGCCTGGCCGCCGACCTGCCGGTGCGCCGCAGCGAGATCGTGCGCATGGGCGCCGGCGGCCTGCTGGAGGAGACCACGATGCGCGGCGTCGCGCGCAGCGGCGAGGACGGCGGGACCAAGAGCGAGGCGCAGCGCGCACCGCGCATCGCCGCGCTGATCCTGGCGGCCGGTCGGTCGAGCCGCATGGGCCCGTCCAACAAGCTGCTGGCCGAGATCGACGGCGCGCCGATGGTGGCGCGCGTGGTGCGCGCGGCGATGATGTCGCACGCGGTGTCGGCCACCGTCGTGCTGGGCCACATGGCCGAGGATGTGCGCCGTGCCGTGGCCAGCCTCGGCGACATCGCGCGCAACGTGCGCTTCGTCGAGAACCCCGATTACGCGCAGGGGCTCAGCACCTCGCTGAAGGCCGGCCTCGCGGCGCTGCCCGAGACTGTCGATGGCGCGCTGGTGCTGCTGGGCGACATGCCGGCGGTGACGTCGCCGATGCTCAACAAGCTGATCGCCGCGTTCAATCCGGTCGAAGGCCGCTCGATCTGCGTGCCCACGGTCGAGGGCAAGCGCGGCAACCCGGTGTTGTGGGCCAAGCGGTTCTTCCCGGAGATGGGCAACATCTCGGGCGACACCGGCGCGCGCCATCTGATCGGCGAGCATGCCGACCAGGTCTGCGAGGTGCCGATGGACGGTGAGACATCGTCGGACGGCGTGCTGGTCGACCTCGACACGCCGGAAGCGCTGGCGGCCTTCCGCGCCCGCCGTGCGGGAGTGAGCGTATGAGCTTCGACGTCGCGGCGATCCGCCGGCAGTTCCCGATCCTCGCCCGGCCGATCAACGGCAAGGAACTGCACTACCTCGACAACGGCGCCTCGGCGCAGACGCCGCAGGCGGTGATCGATGCCGTCGTGGCCTACGAGACCACCTCACGCGCCAACGTGCTGCGCGGCGTGCATGCGCTGGCCGAGGCGGCGACCGAGCTCTACGAGAACGCGCGCGCCGATGTCGCCCGCTTCCTTGGCGTGAGCGACCCGGAGGAGGTGATCTTCACCGGCGGCTGCACCGCGGCAATCAATCTGGTGGCCTACAGCTACGGCCAGCGCCTCAAGGCCGGCGACGAGATCGTGGTGTCGGAGCTGGAGCACCATTCCAACCTCGTGCCCTGGTATCAGCTCGCCCAGCGTAGCGGTGCGAAGCTCAAAGGCTTGCCGATCACACCAGACGGCCGCATCGATACCGGCGCGTTGTCGCGCGTGGTGACGCCGCGCACGCGCGTCATCGCGTTGGCGCATGTTTCCAACGTCACCGGCGCGCTGCTCGACGTCGCCCCGGTTGTCGCCGCGGCCAGGTCCGTCGGCGCGGTGGTGCTGCTCGACGGCGCGCAGCGGGCGCCGCACGGGCCGATCGACCTGCCGGCGCTGGGCGTCGATTTCTACGCCTTCGCCGGCCACAAGGCCTACGGCCCCAACGGCATCGGCGTGCTGTGGGGCCGCCGTGCGCTGCTCGACGACATGCCGCCGTTCATGGGCGGCGGCTCGATGATCGGCCGTGTTTCGCTGGTGGAGATCACCTGGGCGCCGGTGCCGCGCCGCTTCGCGGCCGGCACCCCGCCGATCGGTCCCGCCGTCGGCCTCGGCGCCGCCTGCCGCTGGATGATGACGCTGGACTGGAGCGCCGTGGGCACGCACGAGATGGGCCTGACCCAGCGCATGATGGATGGCCTGGCCGGCATCAAGGGCACGCGGCTGATCGGTCCGGCGGGATTGCAGGGTCGCCTGCCGGTGATCTCCTTCACCCTCGACGGCGTCCACCCGCACGACACGGCGCAGATCCTCGACTCCTACGGCGTCGCGGTGCGCGCCGGCCATCACTGCGCCCAGCCGCTGATGGACAGGCTCGACCTCGCCGGCACGACCCGCGCCAGCATCGCGCCCTACAACAATGCCGGCGACGTCGACGCGCTGCTCGAGGGCGTCGGCGAGGCGTTGCGGCGGTTCGCATGAGCCAGGCGCTGTACCAGGACCGCATCGTCGCGCTGGCGAAGTCCAGGACCGGTGCCGGCACGCTCGCCGCGCCGACCGCCAAGGCGATGCGCGACAACCCGCTCTGTGGCGACCGCGTGAACATCGAGATCCGCCTCGACGATCAGGGCCGCATCGCCGAGCTGGCTCACAAGGTGCGCGGCTGCGCGCTGTGCGAAGCCTCGGCCGCGGCCCTCGCGCCGCGCGCCATCGGCCACAACGCCACGGAAATCGCCGAGCTTCGCCGCGAGATCGATGCGGTGCTGGCCGGCCAGTCGCAGGGTACCGGTGACTTCGCCGCTTTCGCGCCGGTGGCCGAGCACAAGAGCCGCCGCGATTGCGTCACCCTGCCGTTCGAGGCCCTGCGCGCCGCGTTGTCTGGTTAGCGGTCGTCGACGTGATCAGGTTGAGCCGATGCCTTCGCCCATCGGCAAGCCAAGAGTGGTTCCGGCTTTGATCAGCGTCTTGTCGAGACTGTAAATCGTCTCAGCGCCGCGACCCCCGGCGATTGCGAGATGCAAAGCATCGCCAGCGCGCAAGCCGGTGTCGAATCTGCGCAGATATTGTCTTGCCAGGGTGAAGTCGTCGGCGCTTGGCAGAAGCACCGTGAACGACGCACCAGTCATCGCCTCGAATCGGGCGTCGGCCTGAGACGCTGCCTGCGCGTCCAAGCCGCCCATGCGCACTTCCCGCGCCACCAGTGACGAGAATTCAACGCGGGTCCAATGACTGATCGCGAACTCTTCGACAGCGAGCGTGGCCATGAACGCGGCGATCTTTCCGCTCGTCGCTTCCGGAAGGACGAGAGGCACCAGGAAGCTGGTATCGAAGTAAAGCAAGCGACCGCGTGCCCTAGAGTCCTTCGTCTCGCGCTTCGCGTAGCAGCTTGGCGCTCGACTTCCTCAGCCGAGGCATCGTGGCGCGAAAAGCCGCGAGATCCTCAAGCGGCAGCGGCTGCTTTTGCCGCGCTGCTGCGAGGATGCGCGCGACGGGCCGGCC
>CAYNOF010000014.1:0-1597 GCA_964398335.1 uncultured Rhizobiaceae bacterium | reverse complement strand
GCCTGCGTGGTTCCTGATCGGCGCCGGACGGCTTGGCCGAGCGCGGCGTGAAAGGACTGAAGGCGATCCCGCGCATGGCAGGACCGCCCCCAGCACCGGAAGCGACCAGGGTCATCAGGGCGATGTGGGCCACTTCGGTACGTGCAAACTCAAGTAAAGCCAGGTGGTGTCGATCGCCTTGACTTCGATCAACGGGATCGAGAAACGGTGGGGAACCAGCCGGGATTCCTGAGCCCGGCCCGTCGATCACTGCGGCGAGCGAGGCTCTTTAGCGTGAGCCCCAGAGCGCGGCGAACGGCGGAGGCAAGCCATGTGCGCCGGCGCTGGAGTGGCGCCTCGCCTGCCCCTACACTCACCCGCGAACCAATCGAGGGAACGAGTCGCATGAAAAGCTACAAGGTCATCGAGTTCGGCCAGCCGATGCAGAAGGTCGAGGAGCCGACGCCGGTGCCCAAGGGCACCGAGGTGCTGGTGCGCATCACCGCCGCCGGCGTCTGCCACAGCGACGTGCATCTGTGGGAAGGCTATTTCGACATGGGCGGCGGCAACAAGTACTCGACCGCCAAGACCATGAACCCGCCGCGCATCATGGGCCACGAGATCGTCGGCGTGGTCGAGGCCGTGGGCCCGGACGCCAAGGGCGCGACGGTGGGCCAGAAGGCCGTGGTCTATCCGTGGATCGGTTGCGGCAAGTGCTGGCACTGCGCCAACGGCCTGGAGAATCTCTGCGGCGCGCCCAGGGCGATGGGCGTCAACGCCGATGGCGGCTTCGCCACGCATGCGCTGGTGCCGCACGCCAAATACCTGTTCGACTACGGCTCCGTGCCGACCGAGCTCGCCTGCCTCTACGCCTGCTCGGGCATCACCGCCTTCGGCGCGGTGAAGAAGGCGCAGGGCCATGACATCGGCAAGCCGATCCTGATCATCGGCGCGGGTGGTGTGGGTTTGATGGGCGTGCAGCTGGCGCGCGCGGTGATGGGCCGCGATCCGATCGTCGCCGACATCGATCCCAAGAAGCGCGAGCTGGCGCTCAAGCACGGCGCCTCGGCGGTGCTCGACCCGCGCGACAAGGAAGCCCGCAAGCAGATCATGGACCTCACCGGCGGCACCGGCGTGGGCGCGGCGATCGATTTCGTCGGCGCGGAGTCCTCGGCGCAATTGGGCCAGCGCGCCCTGGCGCGCGGCGGCCGCTTGATCATCGTCGGCCTGTTCGGCGGCACGTTCAGCACGCCACTGCCGATGTTCGCCTTCACCGGCGCCGCCTTCATGGGCTCGGTCACCGGCACGCCCGCCGAGATGGCCGAGATGATGGCCCTGGTGCGCGACGGCAAGGTCAGCCCCGTGCCCGTCACGACGCGCGGCCTCGACCAGGCCAACGAAGCCCTGCAGGACCTGCGCAAGGGCCTGATCATGGGCCGCGCCGTGCTGGTACCGTAGCTCTCGCCGGAAGCGCCGTTGCCGCCATCCGAGACGAGACCATGATCACCGGCACCAACACGAGGCAATCGCCCGGGACGCGCGCGGCCTGCGCGCGCCCCGTGGTCATCAGCAGCGATCGCGCCTACGCCGGCGCCGCGCTGACCTGCCTGACGTCGCT
>CAYNOF010000013.1:0-1332 GCA_964398335.1 uncultured Rhizobiaceae bacterium | reverse complement strand
TATGATCCATACAGGACTGCGCTATTTTGCAGTCGTGGCAAGGCTCGGATCGATTCGAGAGGCCGCGGAGGAGCTTCATGTTGCCCAATCCGCGCTCAGTCGGCAGATCCAGAAGCTCGAGGACGAGCTCGGCGTGCCGTTGTTCCAGCGCCATGCCCGCGGCGTCGAGCTGACATCGGCCGGCGAGATTTTCCTCGGACATGCCCAATCGAGCCTGCGCCAGGTCGATCGCGTGCGTTCGGAACTCGACGCACTGCGCGGGCTGCGGCGCGGCACCGTGCACATCCATGCGATCGAATCGCTCGTGCCGCACCTTTTGCCGCGCGCGATCACGCGCTTCAGCATGCGCTATCCCGGTGTCAGGCTGGAGGTCACGATCGACGGCTCGGATCAAGTGGTCGCTGCGGTCCGTGAAGGCCGTACGGATATCGGCCTCGCCTTCTATCCGCCGGGGGAGGCCGAGCTGGTAACCATCTTCAAGACCCGCGAACCGCTGGTGGCGATGATGTCCGCGCGCCATCCCCTGGCCAACCGCCAGCGCGTGTCGCTGGCCGATTGCGTGGCCTATCCCATTGCATCGCCGATGAAAAACACCGGCAGTCGCATCCTGATCGACATTGCCTGCAAGGCGGCGCGCGTTCATATCGCGCCGACGCTCGAGACCAACTCGATCGAGCTGCGCATCCATTTCGTGCGCGTCGACAACGGCATCACGTTCGTTTCGCGTCTGTCGGCGTGGGACAGTCTGCGATCCGGCGAACTGGTGGCGGTGTCGATCCGCGACCGCCTGGTGAACTCCGCGACGATCGATGCGATCACCCATGCGTCGCGGCAATTGCCGCTGGCGGCTGAAGAGTTTCTGCGTGTGCTTCAGGGCGAACTGCAGAACCTGCGCGATGCGCTCAACGCCCCGTGAGACGCCTGCCGATGTCGGAGCGACGCTGCACAGCCATCGCGGTATAGCTGCGATACGGCTGCGCCTTGGCACGATGGTACGCTACGTGAATTACCATCGGATCAGGATGCCGCGTCAGGCAACGCGCCGTGTTCGCTGCACCCAGGGAGGGAAGCGCCCATGACCTTCACTGTCGTCGCCCGCTGTCCGAAGAGCGGCCAGGTGGGCATCGGTATCGCGACCTATTCGATCTGCGTCGGGCTCTATTGCAATGGCCTGCGCGGCAATACGGGTGCGACCATGAGCCAGGCCTTCGTCAACCAGGGCAACAATCCACTGGCGCTCAGGCTGCTGGCGCTGGGCTATTCGCCCGCGCATGTTCTCGATGAATTGAAGGCCAACGATGCCAATCATGCCTTCCGCCAGATCGCGGTGAT
>CAYNOF010000012.1:0-10279 GCA_964398335.1 uncultured Rhizobiaceae bacterium | reverse complement strand
GGGACGTGCTGGGCTGGCGGCGGAAGCTGGCGATCATGGCGCCGTCGACCAACACGATCGTGCAGCCCGATTGCGACGACATGCGCCCGCCCGGCGTCACCAACCACTACAGCCGCATCTTCACGCCCAACAACAAGGCGCTCTCCAACGAGAGCTTCCGCGCCGGCATCCAGGTCATCGGCGACAACGTCACGGACGCGGTCAAGAGCTCGATGACGCTCGAGCCCGACTACCTCGTGATGGGCATCTCGGCGCTGTCGTTCTTCGGCGGCCTGAAAGGCGCCGACGCCTTCGTCGCGCGCATCGAGGAATTCACCGGCCTGAAGATGACCGTCGGCAGCCACGCCACGGCGGCGGCGCTGAAGGCCTATGGCGGCATCAGGCGCATCGCCGTGCTGACGCCCTACTGGCCGGTGATGAACGCCGAGGTCAAAGGCTACTTCCACGACGTCGGCGTCGAGGTGGTGCGCGACATCGCCCTGCAGTGCACGTCGTGGACCGGCATCGCCGAGGTGACGCCGGCGCAATGCCGCGACGCGCTGCGCAAGCTCGATGGCGACGACGTCGAGGCGCTGGTGCAGGTCGGCACCAACCTGTCGATGGTGCGGCTGGCGGCGGCGGCCGAGCTGTGGCTGGGCAAGCCGGTGATCGCGATCAACACCGCGACCTACTGGCACGCCCTGCGCGCCAACGGCATCGAGGACAAGGTGTTCGGGTTCGGCCGCCTGCTGGAAGAATTCTGAGTCCAGCCAGCGCGGCAATCGTCGCGCGTCCATTCTCACGTCGGCGATCATAAATCCGTGAGGTCAGGCTGTTGCCGGCTTCGTCGTCCAGTTTGCCCGTCACTCGAAAGAGCCGTGCATCCGAAGCAACTGGACTACACGTGAATGCATCGCATTGACGACGGCGAGTACGCATCGGCCAGGACACAGCCGCAGGCCGCGACCAACGCACAACCCGCAAAGCCGCGAAGCCCTCGTTGGCGACGCTTCCTGCCTCTGGCCGTGCTGCTGGCCGGACCGATCCTTTACTTCACCCTGGGCTTAAGCCGATATCTCACGTTCGACATGCTGCGACTTCACCGGGAGGAGATCACGGGCTGGGTCGGCCTCCATTGGATGATCGCCTCGCTGATATATGTGGTGGCCTACATCGTGGTTGTCGCGTTCTCCCTGCCGCTGGGCACGGTCGGGACGCTCTGCGGCGGCTTTCTGTTCGGCACGTTGTGGGGAAGCAGCCTGACCGTCGCAGGCGCGACGATCGGCGCCATCGCGGTTTTCCTTGCGAATCGCCGCGCATTCGGTGATGCGCTGCATCGTCGCAGCGGGTCCATCGCATACCGCCTGGAGGACGGATTGCGTCGCAATGCCTTCAGCTACCTGCTTGTCCTGCGCCTGGTACCGCTGTTTCCGTTCTGGCTGGTCAACATCGCGCCGGCCTTCTTCAAGGTTCGGCTGAGAACGTTCGCCCTGGCAACACTGATCGGCATCGTGCCCGGAACGGTGGTCTACTGCAGCGCGGGGGCCGGCCTCGGCACGGTGTTCGATCGCGGTGAAACGCCGGATCTGTCGATCATCTTCGAGCCGGGCGTCCTTTTGCCGTTGCTCGCGCTGGCTGGATTGTCGCTGCTGCCCGTCGGCTACAGTTGGTGGAAGCGTCGCCGACAAGCGGCATGACCGCGACGCACACTCAATCGCATACGCCCTGCCCGATGACGTTCAGGATCGTATCGACTCTTAATTTCAATTTGACTTCTCAAATAGTTTATCGAGTTCCATAGAACACAGTCAGTATTCAGTCAGACGAACTGTTGTATTCGCGCAACAGTATCGGCCGCCTGCTCCGCGGGAGCGATGGCCCCAGCGTTGAGGACCGGCATGATGGCATTCTCGTTGCGGCGGACGATGGCCGTCGCGCTCTGGGTGGCGCTCTGGCCCCTCACCTGCAGCGCCGCCCCGGAAGCGCGGCCCTGGCCGCGATGGGAGATCAACGACAACGCGTCGACCAGCACCATCGATCACGGCGCATGGGATCGCTTCCTGCACAAGTTCGCCCACCTCGGTGCCGATGGCATCGTCCGGGTCGCCTACGGGAAGGCAGGACCGGCCGACAAAGCCGACCTCGCGGCCGATCTCGCGAAGATGTCCGCCACGCCGATCAGCCGGTTCAACCGAACCGAGCAACTCGCATACTGGATCGATCTCTACAACGAAGTGACCGTGAAGTTCGTGCTCGATCACTACCCGATCCCCAGCATCAACGACCGATCCGCGATCCTGAAGATGTTCTCGTCGACTCCCTGGAGTCGGAAGCTGATCAACGTCGAGGGAGAGGACCTCACGCTCGACGACATCGAGCATCGCATCCTGCGGCCGGGCTGGCGCGATTCGCGGATCCACTACGCGCTCAACTGCGCATCGATGGGCTGCCCCAACCTGCAGACGGTCGCGTACACGGCTGCCAACGTCAACCAGCTCCTCGAAACCGCAGCGCACGAGTACATCAACAGCCCGCGCGGCGCGAAGGTCGTCGATGGCAAGTTGCAGGTGTCGTCGATCTTCGTCTGGTACAAAAAGGACTTCGGCGGAACGGATGCCTCGGTCATCGCGCACCTCAGGCGCTACGCGGGCCCCGAGCTCCTGCGTGCCCTGTCCGGCATCGAGAAGATCAGCCTCGACTCCTACGACTGGTCGCTCAACGAGGAGCCGGCACGATGAACGGCGCAGCCGTCGAGCCTGCCGTCTCACCTGCCGGCATACGCGGCATGACAGCGACGGCCCTGGTCATTGCCGGGTCGATGATGCTGCTCGCGGGATGTGCCGGCTTCCAGCAATCGTCGCGGGCCGAACTTTCGACGGCGCCGAACGACGTCCAGGAATGCGCCGCCTGGCTGACCTCTGTCGACACCGCCATCAGCGAGGCTGGCGTCAATGACGCCGAAGCGTACCGGGTTCCGGGCTTTCCCTATCTCCGGGTCAACCGCTTCCTGTCGTCGTTCCGGCAGAAGGCCGGGTCGGATCCGGTCGCCTTCGCCGCATGGCAGGATCGCATGCGGGAGCTGGAGGCGCGGACCCGCGGATACGAGCTCGAGAACATGCCGACGGCGGCGCTGTCGTCGATCGGCGCGGGCAATCGCCAGGACGCGATGGCGCGCGTCGAACACTGCGCGGCCGTCCTGGCGAAATACGATGCAGGCTCCGGCTCGCGCCGGCGCGCGCTGGTCGACCGCGCGCAAGTCCCCGACGACTACGCCGACTGGAAGCGCATCGCGGGACTGTATCCGCTGGTGAAGCTGCCGTTCTTCGAGTTCGCCAAGGGATGGCAGACCGAGTCGACGGACATGTTCAGGCAGGCGAATACGAGCCCCGCCGACCAGGAGCACTCCCGACGCTTCAGCCCGGCGGCCAGCGGCATGTCCGGCCCGGCCGTGACGGCGACGCTGGGAAGGGCAAAGGCCGATGCTCTCGGCATTCCGCAATTCACCAGCCGCGAGACCGAGAACCTCCTGGCGACATTCGCGCCGGTCTACGAGATCGCGACGACGGGTGACTACGACGGGTTCGGGTTCCTGCACTGGGGGCCGAGCCCGGCGCCCGAGGTCGATACCAGGCAGCCGACGGTCTACGGGCGAGTCGCGTTCACGCGCTACGGCGAACGGACGCTGGTGCAACTGGTCTACCTGATCTGGTTTCCGGAGCGGCCGGCGAATGGCTGGCTGGATCTCCTGTCCGGCCGGCTTGACGGGCTGATCTTTCGCGTGACCCTGAGCCCGACGGGCGAGCCGCTCGTCTACGACTCGATCCACGCCTGCGGCTGCTATCACATGTTCTTTCCGACACCGTCGGTGAAACCCATACCGCCGCCCGAGACGCGCGTCGAATGGGCCTTCATCCCGCGGTCGCTTCCCGCCATCCAGGCGCCGCAGCGCGTCGTCCTTCGGCTGACGAGCCGCAGCCACTATCTCATCGACGTCCATCCGGAAGCGGCGGGCACCGAAGCCGGCTCGCCGTACACGATCGCCGATGATGGCGTCCTGCGAACGCTGCCGATCGCCGGCGGCGCCCGCAGCATGTTCGGCCCCAGCGGGATCGTCGCGGGCACGCAGCGCGGCGAACGCATCTTCACGTGGCCGCTGGGCATCGACGATGCGGGTGCCATGCGCGAATGGGGGCGGCACGCGACGGCCCTTGTCGGCCGCCGTCATTTCGACGACGCGGATCTCATCGCGCGCCGGTTCGAGATGCTGGCCGCTCCGGGCGCCGTTCCCTCACCACGTCCCGGCGGCGACTGACGCCGCCATGGTGTCCCGGCCCGATTAGCCCGCCGCGTTCCGTCGAGATCGCGCGGGCGGCGGGGCGCCGGTGCCATTCCATCAGGAGATGTTCGATGCTGGCGGCGGCGACAAGCGGCACACGCGCTACGGGCGACTATGAGCGATACGTCAATCCGCAATGGGCAAGGCTGCTCGATGTCCTGCGCATGAACGTCGAGTACGACTGGTGCCGCGGCAGCGAGCTCCATACGAGCGATGGCCGGCGGATCCTGGATTTCAACTCCGGGTACTGCGTTCACAGCATCGGCCACAATCACCCGCGCCTCGTGCAGGCGCTCAAGGACGAGCTCGACCGCGCCGGTCCGGCGATGGTCCAGAGTCACGTCGCCGGCCTTGCGGGCGAAGTCGCGAGGCGACTATGCCGCCTCGCCGGCGGTCCCCTGACGAAGGCTTATTTCGGCAGCTCCGGAAGCGAGGGCGTCGAGGCGGCGATCAAGTTCGCCCGCGCCTACACCAGGCGTCCGGGCATTCTCTACGCCGATGGCGGCTTCCACGGCCTGACTTGCGGCGCCCTGTCGCTGATGTCCAACCCGTTCTGGCGGCAGGGCTTCGAGCCGCTGCTGCCGGCGACGGAGGGTGTCGCGTTCGGGGACCTGGACGGCCTGGAGCGCAAGCTCGCCAGCCGGACCTTCGCCGCCTTCATCCTCGAGCCGATCCAGGCCGAGGCCGGCATCATCATGCCGCCGCCCGACTACCTCGCCCGCGCGGCCGACGCCTGCCGGCGCCATCGCACGCTCCTCGTGCTCGACGAAGTCCAGACCGGCCTCTACCGCACGGGCAGGTTCCTGGCGGCTCATCATTTCGACGTCGAGCCGGACATGGTGATCCTGGCCAAGGCGATGAGCGGCGGGCTCGTGCCGTGCGGCGCCGTGCTGATGTCCGACGCGATCTTCGAGTCGGTCTACAGCTCGCTGCAGCGCGCGCTGATCCACACCTCGACGTACAGCGAGAACGGCCTGGCGATGCGCGCATGCCTGACGACGCTGGACATCCTCGAGGACGAGAAGCTCGGCCCGCGCGCGCTCGCCGGCGGCGAGCGGCTGCGCCGCGGCCTGGTCGAGCGTCTGTCGCGCTACGAGATGATCGGCGACATCCGCGGCATCGGCCAGTTCAGCGCGATCGAGTTCAAGGCGCCGCGCACAGCCAGGCGCTGGCTGGCTTTTCAGGCCTTCGCCAGGATCCACCCCGCGGCGTTCGGGCAATTGCTGGTGATGCGGCTGTTCCAGGATCATCGCGTGCTCAGCCAGATCTGCGGCAACAACTTCATGGCCCTCAAGGTCGCGCCGCCGCTCAACGTCACGGACGAGCAGATCGATCATTACCTCGATGCGATCACGCAGGTCGTCGATCTGATGCACAGCTCGAGCGCGTTCTGGACCGAGGGATTGAACCTCGCGCGGCGCGTCCTGTCGTCGATCTGAGGCTGTTCTCCAGGAGAGTACCGATGAGTCTCGCCACGTGGCCGATCGAGGCCGCCCGGACGACGTCGACGCAGGTCGTGGGATTGGGCAGCGCGACACCCGCGCATCGTTTCCGGCAGGACGAGATCGCCGGCGCGCTGTGGGAGCTGTGGAAGGGCAAGCTGAGAAGCCCCGACGTGCTCAACGTCCTTCACAGGAGCGTGCAGGTCGAGTCCCGGCACCTGGCGTTTCCCTTCGACCGCTACCGACAGTTTTCCTCATGGGGCGAGACGAACCGCGCCTGGCTGGAAGTCGCCGGGGAACTGGGCGCGCAGGCGCTGGACCGCGCGCTGGAAAGCGCCGGCATGAGCCGCGACCAGCTCGATGCGCTGTACGTCGTGTCGATCACCGGCGTCGCCAGCCCATCGCTCGACGCGCGCCTCATCAACCGGATGAAGCTGAGGCCGGATATCAGGCGCACGCCGATATTCGGCGTCGGCTGCGTCGGCGGCGCGCTCGGATTGACGAGAGCCTCCGACCACACGCTGGCCTATCCCAGGCAGACGGCGGCGATCCTGTCGGTCGAGCTTTGTTCGCTCACGCTCCAGCGCGACGACCTTTCGATGGCAAACCTGGTGTCCGCGGCGCTGTTCGGCGATGGCGCCGCCGCAGTGATCGTGGCTGGCGCCGACAGCCCCGTGGCACGCCGGTCAGGACCCGCGATCCTCGGCAACACCTCCGTCTTCTATCCCGGATCGGAGGAGATCATGGGGTGGGACATCAGCGAGGACGGCTTCAAGATCGTCCTGTCCCCCCGTCTTCCCGATTTCATCAGGGCCAACCTGGCGCGGGACGTCGCTGCGTTCCTCGCCCGGTATCGGCTGCGATGCGGCGACATCGCGAGCTGGGTCATCCATACCGGCGGGCCGAAGGTCCTCGAAGCGATCCAGGACAGCCTCGATCTGGAGCGCAAGGACCTCGAGCGGTCGTGGGATAGCCTGCGACGGGTCGGCAATCTTTCCTCCGCCTCGGTCCTGCTCGTGCTGGAGGATATCGCGCGGAACCACCGCCCAGAACCCGGCTCGCTCGGGCTCCTGCTGGCGATGGGGCCGGGATTCTGCTCCGAGATGCTGCTGCTGCAATGGTGATCGGCGCGGGAATTGCCGACGTCGTCGTCGTCGGTGGCGGGCCGGCCGGCCTTGCCGCCGCGATCGCCCTGCGACAGGCCGGCCTCGGCGTCGTGGTGCTCGAGCGGGCGATGCCGCCGATCGACAAGGCCTGCGGCGAAGGGCTGATGCCCGATGGCGTCGCGGCCCTGGGGGCGCTTGGCATCGATCTTCGCGATGCGCCGGGCGCTTCTTTCCGAGGCATTCGTTTCATCGAACACGAGCTCGTGGCCGAGGCCTCCTTCGCCGGCGGTCGTCGCGGCCACGGCATGCGTCGGACCGAATTGCATCGGCTTCTCACGGCGCGGGCCGCCGAAGCCGGCGCCGCATTGCGCTGGCGCAGTCACGTGACGTCGATCGAGACCGGCGGCGTGACCGTCGGCGGCGACAGGGTGCGCGGGCACTGGATCGTCGGCGCCGACGGCCTGATGTCGCCGGTCCGGCGCTCGACCGATATCTCGCCGGCATGGTCGGGCGGCCAGCGGATCGGCATGCGCCAGCACTTCCGTGTGCGCCGATGGACAGATTTCGTCGAAGTCTACTGGGGCCCGGACAGGCAGGCCTACGTGACACCCGTCGGCGGGGACGAGGTCTGCGTCGCGCTGGTCGCCGATCATCCGGGCATCGGCTTCGCCGAACTCCTGCGATCGTTCCCGGACCTGTCGCGACGCCTGTACGACGCCCAGCCGCTGGACGCCGTTCGCGGCGGCCTGTCGATGTCCAGGAAATGGCGACGGGTGACGCGGGGCACGGCGGCATTGATCGGCGAAGCGTCCGGCGCCGTCGACGCCATCACCGGCGAAGGCATGAGCCTGGCGTTTCGCCAGGCCCTGGCGCTGGCGCCGGCGCTCGCCCGGGCGGACATGTCAGCCTACGAGGCCGCCCATCGCCGGATTGCGCGGCTGCCGCATGTCATGGCGCGGCTGTTGCTGTTCATGGGGCGCCATCCGACCGTTCGGCGAAGCACGCTGCGCCTGTTGGCGCACCATCCGGCCATCTTCGACAAGCTGCTGGCGGCCCATGTCGGCGGGGCCGAGCTGGCGCCTGCCGCGTGAGGCCAGCAGGCGCGACCCTATTGCGCCGGCTGAACCACCGGGCGGTCGACGCCGGGGGCCGGCGCTTCGGACGCAGGGGCGATCAGCAGGCGCGACTGGCGCACCTGCTCCATGGCGTTGACCATCGAGACCCAGACGGCGGCGGCGTAAGGCAGCGACTGCACCAGCAGCAGCGCCGACCACAGACGCGCGTCGGGATCGATGCCGCCCAGCGACAGCCAGACGCCGATCGCGGCAACCCAGAGCAGGCCGGCGAGCACCGCCTCGTCGCGCGCCATCGCCAGCGCCTTGCCGATGGTGGCGCGTGAATCCATCTTGGGCGTGCGCATGAAGGGCAGCTTGCTGGTGAAGATGCCGTAGAGCACGGCGCGGCCCACCGTGTAGGTCAGCGACAACCCCGCCAACGACGCGCCGACGCTCTGCCGGAAGGTGCAGCCCACGCGGTTGGCGTAGAGCGCGAACGAGTACAGCAGCTTGAAGATGAACAGCGCCAGGGTCGGGATCAGGAAGACGTCGGGCGGCAACGGCACCAGCGCCGGCGCCACCAGCGCGCCCAGCGCCCAGAAGATGCCGGTCACGGTGAACAGCACGTTCAGCGCATCGGCGAACCACGGCAGCCAGCCGGCGACGAAATGGTACTTCTGCCAGAAGGTCAGCTCGGTGCGCTTGGACAGGATCTCGCGCGCGTGGCCCTTGAGGATCTGCATCGCGCCATAGGCCCAGCGGAAGCGCTGCTTCTTGTAGCCGGCGAAATGGTCGGGCGTGAGCCCGTGGCCGAAGCGCTCGCGGCTGTAGGTGGCGCCGTAGCCCTTCTGCATCATGCGCAGGCCCAGCTCGGTGTCCTCGCAGATGCACCACGTCGCCCAGCCGCCCAGCTCGTCCATCAGCTTGCGGCGGATCAGGGTCATGGTGCCGTGCTGGATGATCGCGTCGTACTCGTTGCGCAGGCACATGCCGATGTCGAAGAAGCCGGCGTACTCCCAGTTCAGCATTTCCTTGAAGCGGTCGTCGCGCCAGTCGCGATGGTCCTGCGGCGCCTGCACGAAGCCGATCCTGGGATTGTCGAACTGCGGCACCAGCGCGCGCAGCCAGTCCTTGCGCACGACGTAGTCGCTGTCGATCACCGCGACGATCTCGGCGTCGGGCGCGGTCTGGCTCAGCACGTAGTTCAGCGCGCCGGCCTTGAAGCCCTTCATCTCGTCGAAGTGGAAGAAGCGGAAGCGCTCGCCCAGCGTCTTGCAATACTCCTCGACCGGCCGCCAGATCGCCGGGTCGCGGGTGTTGTTGTCGATGACGATGACCTCGAGGCTGGGGTAATCAAGCGCGGCCAGCGAATCCAGCGTCTCCATCACCATCGCCGGCGGCTCGTTGCAGATCGCCACGTGCAGCGAGACCTTGGGCCAATGGCGGTCGGCATAGACCGCCGGCGACACCTTGACCTCGCGGTTCCAGCGCCGCGTCCAGATCACCTCGACCAGCTCCAGCGCCTGGGCCAGGACCATCACCAGGCTGATCAGCAGGAAGGCCAGCAGCATGGTCCAGCCCAGCACCTGCCACACCGTCATGTAGATGCCGAAGCTGGCATAGACGGCGTAGACCAGGCCCGAGGCCGCCGCCGTGGTCAGGCCGGCGAACACCAGCTCGCCCACCGGCTTCATGCCGCGCCACAGCCACAGGAAGCCGAGGATGATCGGCAGCGCCAGCGCCAGCGACCACGAGGCCAGCTTCCACCACTGCGGGAAGGCGACGATCGGCCCGGTCCAGGCGAATTTCTGCTCGCGGTCGGCGTTCCACATGCCCCAGTAGCCGCCGGCCATGCCCTCGAGGTCGTGGCTCTTCCACGGCTGGTCGAAGGCCTCGATGACGAAATGGTCGATCTTCTCGCGGCGCAGGAAGTCGACGGCCTCGCGCACGTTCTTGGCCTGCAGCGCCGGCGAGGCGGACTTGAGAATGGGCGCACCCTGGCCGCGGCTGATACGGGAGGCACCGTTGGAAGGCCAGCCGACCTCGGTGACGATGATGTTCTTGGTCGGGTAGACGGCGCGCAATTCCTCGATGCGGCGCTTGAGGTAGGCGACGTTCTCCTCGTTCGACTTCTCGTCCCAGTAGGGCAGCGAGTGGATGGCGATGTAGTCGACCTCGCGCGCCAGCTCGGGATACTTCAGCCAGATGTGCCAGGGCTCGGCGGTCGACACCGGCACCTTCACGTTGCGCTTCACGTGGCGGATGTAGCGGATCAGCTGGGCCGGGCTGAGATCGGTGTTCTTCGCCGGGTTGCCGTCCCAGCGCAGGATGGTCTCGTTGCCGACCAGCACGCGCTCCACA
>CAYNOF010000011.1:0-6555 GCA_964398335.1 uncultured Rhizobiaceae bacterium | reverse complement strand
GGTCACGATCAGCCCGACGCCGAAACCGCCCAGAAGCCGCACCAGCGACAGCGCGAAGGCGCGGCCCGGACGCGTCACGGTGAGCGTCGCCAGCGAGGCGCCCAGCGACAGCAGCATCAGCGGGATCAGCATGCCGCCCAGGATCTCGGTGGTCTTGGCGATGAACTCGGGCGGCTTGATGCCGGTGAGGATGAAGGCGAGCGCGACGATCAGGGTGTAGACCAGCGGCTGGCGCACCAGCGAGCGCAGCGAGAAGCTGCCGGCGGCGATGCTGACGCCGACGGTGAACTGACCCATGGCGCCGATCGCGAACCAGGCGATGCCCAGGGCCAGGCCCTGGTTGCCGAAGGCCAGCAGGCAGAGCGGCAGGCCGACATTGCCGCCATTGGGAAACATCAGCGCCGGCAGGTAGGAGTGCGCCGGCAGGCGCGCGAGGCGCAGGATGACCAGGCCGAGCACGGCCATGCCGACGTAGCAGCTGAGCCCCGCCGCCGCGAGCGTGCCCAGCGCATCGGTCGAGATCTGCGCCCGCGTCAGCGCGCTGAAGATCAGGCAGGGCGCACCGATGCCGGAGACCACCGCGGTGGCGAAGCCGGGATCGAACGGCCGGCCCAGCCGCGCCCAGGCATAGCCGATGGCAACGCAGAGCAGCACCGGCGCGATGATGGTGAAGAGCTGGCCGATCAGATCGAGGGTCATGTGTCGGCCGCACCATGCGGGCGGCGGAGCAGGCGATCAAGCATCGGCGTTGACGCGCCGCTCGGCGCTCAGCAGGCTTCGGCCCGTGTCGAGCCAGATCCATGCAACCTGCATCGCCCTGCCGGAAGGCGGCGTGCTGTTGCGTGGCGAGTCGGGCGCCGGCAAGTCGGATCTCGCGCTGCGCCTGATCGACGGCGGCGCACGCCTCGTCGCCGACGACCGCACGGACCTCGTTCGCGAAGGCGATCGACTCGTCGCGCGCGCGCCTGTGGCCATCGCCGGCCTGATCGAGGCACGCGGCATGGGGATCCTGCGACTGCCGCCGGACAGGCTCGCTTCGGAAACGACCGTCGTGCTGATCGTCGATCTCGTGGACGCGGCGAGTGTCGAACGTCTGCCGGAGGTAACGCGAGAGGCGTTGCTCGGCGTGTCGCTCAAGCGCGTCTCACTCGCACCGTTCGAGGCATCGGCGCCGGCCAAGATCAGGCTTGCCTTGATCGCGTCCGGCTCAGCATCATCGCGACCGTGAAGAGGCCAGCCGCCCGCAAGACGAAGGCGTCATCGCGTCGCCGTCCGTCGGCACCGACGCGTCGGCCGGTGGTGCTGGTCACCGGCCTGTCGGGTGCGGGGCGCAACACGGCGCTCAACGCGCTCGAGGATCACGGCTACGTCGCCGTCGACAACCTGCCGCTCTTCCTGGTCCACGATCTGCTGCGTCCGGGCACCGGCGACGCGCAGCCGCTGGTGCTGGGCATCGACGTGCGCTCGCGCGGCTTCACCGCGCCGGCGGTGGTCGACCATGTGCGCGACCTGCGCGCGCGGGCCGATCTCGACGTGCGCCTGCTCTATCTCGACTGCGACAACGACGTGCTGCTGCGGCGCTTCACCGAGACGCGGCGCGCGCATCCGCTGGCGCAGGAGCGGCCGGTGCTCGACGGCATCGTCGACGAACGCCGCCTGCTGCGGCCGCTGCGCGATCACGCCGACGTGACCATCGACACCTCGCAGTTGGCGCCGCAGGAGCTGAAGTCGCTGATGCTGGGTCATTTCGGCCCGCGCGCCCAGGCGGGGCTGCGCATCGCGGTGACGTCGTTCTCCTACCGGCGCGGGCTGCCGCGCGAGGCCGACCTGGTGTTCGACACGCGTTTCCTGAGGAATCCGCACTATGTCGAGACCTTGCGGCCGTTCACCGGACGCGACGAGGGGGTGGCGCGCTACGTGAAGGCCGACAAGGACTTCAAGGGTTTTTTTCGTGGCATTACGTCGCTGCTGGAACCCCTCTTGCCGCGCTTCGATAGTGAGGGCAAGAGTTACCTCACCGTCGCGGTGGGCTGCACCGGCGGCCGGCACCGCTCGGTGCTGGTGGCCGAGGAACTGGCAGCTTGGCTACGGCGGCGGGGGCGTATCGTCACCTTGACGCATCGCGACCTGGAGGCAGGCGCGGCGCGGCCAGTGGCGGGGATTGGGAGATCTGGATGATCGGCATCGTGCTGGTAACGCACGGCAAGCTGGCGCGCGAGTTTGTAGCCGCCCTGGAACATGTTGTCGGTCCCCAGAAGCAGGCCGCCGCGGTCTGCATCGAGGCCGACGACGATATGGAAAAGAAGCGCGAGGAGATCCTCGCCTCGGTCTCGGCCTGCGACACCGGTCAGGGTGTGGTGCTGCTGACCGACATGTTCGGCGGCACGCCGTCGAACCTCGCGATCTCGGTCATGGACCGTGCCCGGGTCGAGGTCATCGCCGGCGTCAATCTGCCGATGCTGGTGAAACTCGCCTCGGTGCGCGTCGATCGCACCATGGCCGAGGCGGTCGCCGCCTGCCAGGACGCCGGCCGCAAGTACATCACCGTCGCCTCGCGCCTGATGGCCAAGGACGCCGGCTGATGGCGGATGCCGGCGCTGCCGAAGGCGACAAGCGCACGCTGAAGATCCTCAACAAGCGCGGCCTGCACGCGCGCGCCGCCGCCAAGTTCGTGCGTACCGCCGGCCAGTTCGACGCCGCGGTGCGCGTCACCCACGGCGGGCAGACCGTGTCGGGCCTGTCGATCATGGGCCTGATGATGCTCGCCGCCGGCATCGGCAGCGATATCGAGGTCAGTGCCACCGGCCCGCAGGCGGCCGAGGCGATGGCGGCGCTGAGCGAGCTGGTGATGCTGAAATTCGGCGAAGACTGAGCGGATATTCCCACATCAGCATGTCTTTATATCGGCCGCGTTGTCGCTGCCGGGCGGCGCTGATATAGGGCGCTCCACAATTCGGGAGCCGCACCATGGCCAAGGACTACGTCGTCAAGGATATCGGGCTGGCCGAGTGGGGCCGCAAGGAACTCGACATCGCCGAGACCGAGATGCCGGGCCTGATGGCCATCCGCAAGGAATACGGCCCCGCGCAGCCGCTCAAGGGCGCGCGCGTCGCCGGCTCGCTGCACATGACGATCCAGACCGGCGTGCTGATCGAGACGCTCAAGGCGCTGGGCGCCGACGTGCGCTGGGCCTCCTGCAACATCTACTCGACCCAGGACCATGCCGCCGCCGCGATCGCCGCCTCGGGCACGCCGGTCTTCGCCGTGAAGGGCGAGTCGCTCAAGGAGTACTGGGACTACACCCATCGCATCTTCGAGTGGGGCGACGGCGGCACGCCCAACATGATCCTCGACGATGGCGGCGACGCCACCCTGCTGGTGCATCTCGGCATGCGCGCCGAGAAGGATCCGTCGCTGGTCGCCAAGCCGACCAACGAGGAGGAGGAGGTGCTCTACGCCTCCATCCTGAAGACCAACAAGGAGAAGCCGGGCTGGTACGCCAGCCTCGGCAAGAACATCCGCGGCGTCACGGAAGAGACGACCACCGGCGTGCATCGCCTGTACCAGATGGAGAAGGACGGCCGCCTGCTGTGGCCGGCGATCAACGTCAACGATTCGGTGACCAAGTCGAAGTTCGACAACCTCTATGGCTGCCGCGAATCGCTGGTCGACGGCATCCGCCGCGGCACCGACGTGATGATGGCCGGCAAGGTGGCGATGGTCGCCGGCTTCGGCGACGTCGGCAAGGGATCGGCCGCCTCGCTGCGCCAGGCCGGCTGCCGCGTCATGGTCTCGGAAGTCGATCCGATCTGCGCCCTGCAGGCGGCGATGGAAGGCTACGAGGTCGTGACCATGGAGCAGGCCGCGCCGCGCGCCGACATCTTCGTCACCGCCACCGGCAACGTCGACGTGATCACCGTCGAGCACATGCGGGCGATGAAGCATCGCGCCATCGTCTGCAACATCGGCCACTTCGACAGCGAGATCCAGGTCGCGGGCCTGCGGAACTTCAAGTGGAGCAACGTCAAGCCGCAGGTCGACGAGATCGAGTTCCCCGACGGCAAGCGCATCATCCTGCTGTCCGAGGGAAGGCTGGTGAATCTCGGCAACGCCACGGGCCACCCGAGCTTCGTGATGTCGTCCTCGTTCAGCAACCAGACGTTGGCGCAGATCGAGCTGTGGGCCAACCCGGGCAAGTACCAGAAGAAGGTCTACACCCTGCCCAAGCACCTCGACGAGAAGGTCGCGGCGCTGCACCTCGAGAAGATCGGCGTGACCTTGACCAAGCTGCGGCCCGACCAGGCGAAGTACATCGGCGTGGCGGAAACCGGGCCGTTCAAGCCGGATCACTACCGCTACTGATTTGGCGATGAAGGCGGCGTGACGGGAACGTCCCGTCGCCCTATGATTGGCATGTCGCTTCGCGAGGTCGACATGCCGCCAGATTCATTGACTGACCGACCCGGCATCCTCTCAGCCCAGGAGCTGGTTGGTACTTTTCGTCGCTTCGGGCCGACAGGTCCCGCCTACAAGATCGAGTCCGTCGGCGCCGTCACAGTGGACGGCGATGTCATGCTGCGAATATCGGTGCCCGAATCGGGAGAGAAGCTCGACTACCGCTTCGGCCGGGCGGTGCTCGACGCAAAGGCGGATTGATGTTCGCCATAGCCTTTGATTTGTTCACGCATGAAGCTGAAGGTCGCCATCCCAAGGGGGCAACGCAGGCCTACGCCGATAATAGACGTACACTCGGTGAATTCGGCTTTGAATGGCGCCAGGGCAGCGTCTACACCTGCGACAATGAGGACCTCGCCAATCTCTTGGCGGCGATCAACGCGTTGAAGAGCCTGCCTTGGTTTCCCCCGTCTGTCCGTGACATCCGCGCCTTCCGAGTCGAGCAGTGGTCGGACTTCACTCGTTTCGTGAAAGGCAATTGATCGCCGCCGCGGTGATTGCCAATCTAGCGATGCACTCCGTTGTCATTCCACTGCCCGACCTCGCCGCTACAAGGCGGCTGGGTGCGGCGCTGGCGCGTCGGCTCGTGATCGGTGACGTCGTGGCGCTGCATGGCGATCTCGGTGCCGGCAAGACCGAGCTGGCGCGCGCCATCGTCCGCGCCGCCGCCGGCGACGAGGCGCTGACGGTGCCCAGCCCGACCTTCACCCTGGCCGAGACCTACGACACGGCGCCCGGCCCGATCTGGCATTTCGATCTCTACCGCCTCGACTCGCCGGAGCAGGTCTGGGAGCTGGGCTTCGAGGAGGCCCTGGCCGGCGGCATCAGCCTGATCGAATGGCCCGAGCGGATCGGAGCGTTGCTGCCCGCCAGGCGGCTCGACGTGACGCTCACCGTCGGGCAGGACGAGACGCGGGCGGCGGTGCTGGCGGCGGGTTCGTCCTGGGCGGACCGGTTGGCGGCGTTGAGCCGCGAGGTCGCGCATGGCTGACCGTGCGGCGATGCGGCGGGCGTTTGCCGCCGCCAATGGCTGGGGCGACGCACGGGAGTCGCTGCTGGCAGGCGACGCCTCGTTTCGCACCTACTACCGGCTGACGCGCGGCAAGCAGACCGTCGTCGTCATGGACGCGCCGCCGCCGCAGGAGGACGTGCGCCCCTTCGTTCGTCTGGCGCGGCATCTGCGGACCCTCGGCCTGAGCGCGCCGGAGATCCTCGCGGTCGACGAGGAAGCAGGCTTCCTGCTCGAGGAGGATCTCGGCGATTCGACCTACGCGCGCTGGTTCAACGGCCCGCGCTGGGGCGATCGCCGCGACGACCAGGAAGAATGGGCGATGTATACGCTGGCGACAGACGTGCTGGTGCATCTCGCAGCGCAGGGCTCCGCTGCCGTGCTGCCCGGACTCGCGAGCTATACCGGCGAGGCGCTGATCGACGCGGCGATGCTGTTGCCGGAATGGTACCTGCCGCAGGTCGCCGGTCGGCCGGCGGCGATCGAGGAGCTTCAGTCCTATCGGGCGGCGTGGCGCGAATGCCTGCGTGCGCTGCCGCCGTCGCCGACGACGCTCGTGCTGCGCGACTTCCACCAGGACAATCTGCTGTGGCTGCGCGAGCGATCGGGCGTGTGCGCCTGCGGCCTGCTCGACTTCCAGGACGCGACGACCGGCCATCCCGCCTATGACCTGATGTCGCTGGTCGAGGACGCGCGCCGCGACATCGCCGACGAGCTGCGCGCGGCGATGATCGAGCGCTATCTCGATCGAGCAGAGGTGGCGGATCGCCAGGGCTTCATGGCCGCCTTCGCGATCCTCGGCGCGCAGCGCCATGCGCGTGTCGTCGGCCTGTTCATCCGCCTGCTGCGGCGCGACGGCAAGCCGACCTACCTGCCGCATCTGCCGCGCGTCTGGCGCCTGCTCGAACGCTCGCTGCGGCACGAGGCGATGGCGCCGTTGCGGCGCTGGGTCGATGCCCACGTCCCGCGCGCGCAGCGCGGCATCCCGGCATGAGCACGATGCCCAGGCGCGCGATGGTGCTGGCCGCCGGGTTGGGCCAGCGCATGCGGCCGATCACCGACAGCATGCCCAAGCCGCTGATCGAGGTCGC
>CAYNOF010000010.1:0-5120 GCA_964398335.1 uncultured Rhizobiaceae bacterium | reverse complement strand
TAGTTGGAGAAATCGTAAGTGTCGTTGCCGCCGCCATCCCAGGTGGTGAGGAAGATGCGATTGCCACCCGGCGCGCCCTGGCCGACGCCGTTGAGTGACATCTCTCCGGTGGTCGGATTCCACGTATAGGTGGTGTCGGTGGCGTTGGTGGCGAAGTCGGCGCCGTACATCTCCTGCAGCGCCGCGATGTCGTACATCATCAGCGTCTGCGGGCCGCCGAACTCCTCCGGCATGTAGAAGGCCGGTGGCCCGCCGACATAGCTGCGGTAGGTCATCACCGAGAATTCGAGGCTGTCGCGGTCGGCCGGCAACGCGCCATAGACGTCGGTCTCGTGGCCGTGCTTCAGGCCGAAGGCGTGACCCAGCTCGTGCATGGCTGCGTGCCATCCGGTCGAGCCGACAAGCGGATTGCTGTAGTCGGTCTGGGTGCCGAACCAGACGTCGCCCGAATAGGTCGGCCCGCCATTGTCCGGTGCGGGGTAGTAGGCATAGGCAGTGGGATTGGGAAGTGACGACTGGGCGACGCGGATATCGGCGGTGTTGAGGCTGCCATCGGCAGGATTGGCGACCTCGCTGATCGACAGCAGGATCAGCGACTCGAATGAGCCGTAGTGGAAAGCCGGTCCGCCCGCCTGGCTGCTGCTGCCCTCAAGGATGAAACGAATCGCTTGCTGCTGGGCGAAGGATACCGTCCCGAAGCCGTTGGACGCTTCCGCGATGCTGGGCTCGTAGTTGGTCGCCGCCGTCGCGAAGCTGTAGGTGACCGAGCCTTGCCAGACATAGCCCGACAGGACGGGGTCGCCGATCGAGTGCGGCTGTGACTCCAGGGTCGAGCCCTGTCCGGCCGCGGGTATCGGGGCGTCGGACGATGCCGTTCCATCGAACGGGCCGTTCTCGGCATCGCTGCCATAAATCGTGCTCACGCCGACTGGTCCCCCTCGTCAGGCACCCCTGACGCCCGACTTGTTCCCCATGCTCCTATCAGTACAGCATCCATGTAAGTTTGTCTCCGACCGGATTGACAACCGCCGGTTACGATTTTGTGCAAACGGCGTGGCCCTTGACGCGCCAGCCGGTGCTCGGCGCACAATCCCCCCGCGTTCGGGGCGAGGGAGGAGTCATGAAAATCGGCGGGGTGATGTTCTTCACCACGGATTCGATGCAGCCGGCGCCATTGGCGAAGGCGCTCGAGGATCGCGGCTTCGAATCGCTGTGGGTGCCCGAGCACACCCACATCCCCTCCTCGCGCAAGACCGAGTATCCGGCGGGCGGGCCGCTGATCCGGCCGTATTACGACATCATGGACCCGTTCCTGGTGCTCAACACCGCGGCGACGGTGACGACGAAGCTGAAGATCGGCACCGGCATCGCCCTGCTCACCCAGCGCGATCCGATCGTCACGGCCAAGGTCGTCTCGTCGATCGACCAGCTCTCGAACGGCCGCTTCCTGTTCGGCGTCGGCAATGGCTGGAACCAGGACGAGATCGAGAACCACGGCACCGTCTTCGAGAGCCGCCACAAGCTGGCGCGCGAGCGCATCGAGGCGATGAAGACGATCTGGACCAGCGACGAGCCGGAGTACCACGGCGAGTTCGTGAACTTCGACAAGATGAAGCAGTGGCCCAAGCCCAGGCAGAAGCCGCATCCGCCGATCATCGTCGGCGGCGCCTTCCCCTATGCCGCGCGGCGCGCCATCCGCTACGGCGACGGCTGGATCCCGCGCGCCGACCGGCTGGAGAAGGACGGCATCGGCCAGATCCTCGAGAAATTCCGCGCCATGGCCAGGGAGGCCGGCCGCGATCCCGCGTCGCTGCCGATCAGCATCTTCCGCGTGCCCGACGACATCGAGAAGCTGCGCTTCTGCCAGTCGATCGGCGTCGATCGCGTCACCTTCACCCTGCCGGCGGAGAAGGAGGACAAGCTGCTGCCGATCCTCGACCGCTGGGCCGACCTGCAGCGCCAGCTGGCGAAGGGCTGAGCCATGAGCATGCCCCGCCGGCGCATCGGCAAGACGGCGCTCGAGGTCACCGAGCTCGGCCTGGGCGGCGCGCCGCTGGGCGGCTTCCGCGCCACCATCCCCGATGCCGAGGCCGCCGCCATCGTCGCCGCCGGCCACGACGCCGGCATCAACTTCTTCGACACCTCGCCCTACTACGGCTACGGCCGCAGCGAGTTGCGCTTCGGCGCCGCGCTGCGCGAGAAGCCGCGCGAGAGCTACGTGCTGTCGACCAAGATCGGCCGCATCCTGCACGCGCAGAAGCCCGGCGAGACGCCGCCCGCCGACCTGCGCGCCAACGGCCTGCCCGGCTTCCTGCCGCAGTTCGACTACTCCTACGACGGCATCATTCGCTCGCTCGAGCACTCGCATCTGCGGCTCGGCATCGCGCGCATCGACGTGGTGCTGGTGCACGACGTCGATTTCTGGACGACGCAGGAGCGCGAGGTGCTGGAGCAGCGCTTCCGCCAGGTGATGGACAGCGGCTTCCGCGCGCTCGACGAGCTGCGCCGCTCAGGCGTGATCGGCGCCGTCGGCGTGGGCCTCAACGAGGCCGACATGAGCCTGCGCTTCCTCAGGGCGGGCAATTTCGACTGCGTGCTGCTGGCCGGCCGCTACACCCTGCTCGAGCAGGGCGCGCTGGCCGAGTTCATGCCGGAATGCGTGAAGCGCAACGCCTCGGTGATCCTCGGCGGCCCGTTCAACTCCGGCATCCTGGCCGGCGGCGACACCTACAATTACGTCGCCGCACCGGCCGAGATGGCGGAGCGCGCGCGTCGGCTGAAGGCGGTGTGCGATCGCCACAACGTGCCGCTCGCGGCGGCGGCGCTGCAATTCCCGCTGGCGCACGAGGCGGTGTGCTCGGTGATCCCGGGCGCGCTCAGCACCAGCGAGGTCGCGCAGAACGTCGCGCACATGGGCCGCCGCATTCCCGTCGATCTGTGGGCCGAGCTGGTGCGCGAAGGCCTGCTCGATCCCGCCGCTCCCGTGCCGACGCAGTGATGTGCTAGCGTCGCACCCGCACAACCTCATGCTGAGGAGGCCGCGCAGCGGCCGTCTCGAAGCATGGGCAACGGACACCGCGTATGCTGCCCACCCTTCGAGACGCCGCCTTTGGCGGCTCCTCAGGGTGAGGCCGAGCCGAACATCCAGGAGTAGCCCATGCCCCGCATGACCGGCGGCGACGCCATCGTCGATTCCCTGCTGAAGCATGGCGTCGAGACCATCTACGGCCTGCCCGGCGTGCAGATGTACGGCCTGTTCGACGCCTTCGCGCGCAACGCCAACCGCCTGCAGGTGATCAACGCGCGCCACGAGCAGACCACCGCCTATATGGCGCTGGGCTCGGCGCTGTCGACCGGCAAGCCCTCGGCCTTCACCGTGGTGCCCGGCCCCGGCGTGATGAACACCATGGGCGCGCTGACCACGGCCTGGGGCGTCAATGCCCCCGTGATGTGCATCACCGGCCAGGTACCCAGCGCCATGATCGGCCGCGGCCGCGGCCAGCTGCACGAGATGCCGGACCAGCTCGCGACGCTGAAGACTCTGCTGAAGTTCGCCGAGCGCATCGAGCATCCCACCGAGGCGCCGCAGGTCATGGCGCGCGCCTTCCAGGCGATGCTGTCAGGCCGGCCGGGGCCGGTGGCGGTCGAGATGCCGTGGGACATGTTCTCGGCCAGCGCCGAGGTCACGCCGGTCGATCCGCTGGGCAAGCGCGCCAATCCGGTGCCCGATCCCGACAAGATCGCCGCGCTCGCCAGGCTGATCGGCGAGGCCAAGGCGCCGATGATCTGGATCGGCGGCGGCGCCGTCGATGCCGGCAAGGAGGTGCTGGAGCTGGCCGAGAAGATCGGCGCGCCCGTCGTCTCCTTCCGCACCGGCAAGGGCGTCGTCGACTCGCGTCATCCGCTGTCGCTCAACACCGTCCAGGGCTTCCATCTGTGGGACAAGACCGACCTGCTGATCGGCATCGGCACGCGGCTCGATGTGCCGCTGTCGCGCTGGGTGCCCTCGCCCGCCGGGCTGAAGGTGGCGCGCATCGACATCGACCCGGCCGAGCACCGCAAGCTGCCGGTGAGCGTCGCCATCGTCGCCGACGCCGCCGAGGGCACGCGCGCGCTGATCGACGCGGTCGCGAAGAAGACCGACGACAAGGCATGGCGCGACGAGATCGCCGACGCCAGGGCCGCGGGCCTGGCGCAGATCCAGAAGGCGCAGCCGCAATACGGCATGGTCGAGGCGATCCGCGACGCCCTGGGCGAGGACGGCATCGTCGTCGACGAAGTGACGCAGGTCGCCTACATCGTCTGGTACGGCTATCCGGTGTATCGCCCGCGCACGCTGATCTCCTCCGGCTTCTCCGGCACGCTGGGCTACGGCTTTCCCACGGCGCTGGGCGTGAAGGCGGCGAACCCGGACCGCAAGGTGGTGTCGGTCACCGGCGACGGCGGCTTCCTGTTCGCCGGCTCCGACCTCGCCACCGCGGTGCAGTTCGGCATCAACCTGGTCACCGTCGTGGTCAACAACGCCAGCTACGGCAACGTGCTGCGCGACCAGCAGCGCCTCTACGACGGCCGCCACGCCGGCTCGGTGCTGACCAACCCCGACTTCCAGGGCTACGCCAAGGCCTTCGGCGTGCCGTCGTGGCAGGTCAAGGACGCCGCCGGCCTGCGCGGCGCGCTCAAGGAGGCGCTCGCCGCCGACGCGCCGGCGATCGTCGAGGTGGTGTCGGACATCAAGGCCGACTATCCGCCCTACGAGTTCCACAATCCGCGGGTGAAGGTCGCGCCGCGTTGACGATGACGCAGCGATGCGTCGTCTGCGGCGCCACCAGTCTCGACGAGGTGCCGCACTTCTCCCGGCTGCGGCGCGTGACCTCCGATTGCCGGCCCTTCGAGGGCGGCGGCGAGCTGCGGCAATGCGCGCAGTGCGGCGCCGTGCAGAAACCCGACACGCCGCAGTGGCGCGCCGAGTGCGCGCGCATCTACGCGGCTTACGACAGCTACGGCGTGAGCGACGGCGCCGAGCAGGCGGTGCGCAGCGGCGACGGCAGCGCGTTCGCGCCGCGCTCCGACATCGTCCTGCGGCGCTACCGCTCGTCGGTGGCGGCGCCGGCGCGCGGGCG
>CAYNOF010000009.1:0-13378 GCA_964398335.1 uncultured Rhizobiaceae bacterium | reverse complement strand
GGCGCGAACCTGCCTTTCGCAATGGTCGCGTACTCGTTTTGTTGGCACACTCTCTGCATGCCTTCGGGGTAGCTCACATGACGGTGATCCCATGACGGTTGCCAAGCGCCAGTTGCGCTTCGGCGCTTTCTTCAGCCTTCCCGGTTGTCATCCAACCGGCTGGCGCCACCCCGACGCCGTCTGCGAGACCGACCTGTCGATGAAGATGCTCGCCGACATGGCGCGCATGGCCGAGCGCGGCAAGCTCGACTGCATGTTCTTCCAGGACAGCGTCGCCATCCCCGGCAGCACCGCGGTCTATGGCGGCAAGGCGTTTCGCGAGAAGAACGGCCGGCAGGCGCATATCGAGCCGGTGAGCGCCATCGCCGCGCTTGCCGCCATCACCAGCCGCATCGGCCTCGTCTCGACCTGCACCACCTCGTACAACGAGCCCTACAACGTCGCGCGCCGCTTCCTGACCATCGACCATATCAGCGGCGGTCGCGCCGGTTGGAACCTCGTGACCTCGCAGGCCGAGGACGAGGCAGTGAACTTCGGCCGCGACCAGCATTTCGAGCACGGCATCCGTTACGACCGCGCGGCGGAGTTCCACGACGTCGTGATCGGCCTGTGGGACAGTTGGGAAGACGACGCCTTCCTGCGCGACAAGAAGAGCGGCATCTGGTTCGACTACGACAAGATGCACATCCTCAATCACCGGGGGAAGCACTTCACGGTGCGCGGGCCGCTCAACGTCTCGCGCTCGCCGCAGGGCCGCCCGGTGGTGGCGCAGGCGGGCTCGTCCGATGTCGGCATGGATCTCGCCGCCCGCACCGCCGACATGGTGTTCACCGCACAGACCACGATCAAGGAAGGCCAGGATTTCTGCAACGAGATGCGCGGCCGTATGGCCAGGTACGGGCGCGGACCGGAAGAGATCCGCATCTTCCCGGGCATCCAGCCCTTCGTCGGGCGCACCGAGGAAGAGGCCAAGGAGAAATACCTGGAGATGCGCGCGCTGGTCGACGACGGCGTCGGCATCGCTGGCGTGGCGCGGCTGGCCGGTGGCGTCGACATCCACTCGCTCGATCCCGACGGGCCGCTGCCGCCGCTGAAGCCCAGCAACGCCGCCCGCGCGCGTCAGGAGATGATCATCGCCATGGGCAAGCGCGGCATGACCATCCGCGAGATCGGCCGCGTACTCGCCATGAGCCAGGCGCATCGCGTGGTCTACGGCACGCCCAGGCAACTCGCCGACGACATGCAGGCCTGGCTGGAGCAAGGCGCCTGCGACGGCTTCAATCTCCTGTTTGCGCACTATCCCAAGCCGCTCGAGGAATGGGTGACGATGGTCGTGCCGGAACTGCAGCGGCGCGGCCTGTTCCGCACCGAGTACGAGGGCAAGACCTTCCGCGAGAATCTCGGCGTGCCGATCCCGAAGAACATCCATACCGCGAGTCGCACCAGCGTTCCGGTCTCGGCGGCGGCGTCCAATGACTAGGCGCATGCTCAGGCTCGGCGGCTTCTTCAGCGTGCCGGGCAACCATCTCGCGGGCTGGCGCCATCCCGACGCCGTGCCGACCTACGACATGGATTTCCAGGGCTACGCCCACATCACCCAGGTCGCCGAAGCCGCCAGGTTCGACTGCATCTTCTTCCAGGACACCGTCGGCGTGTCGGGCAGCCGGGCTCTGTCGCGCGGCGAACGCACCCGCGCCAAGCTCTCGCGCACCGTGAAGCTCGAGCCGACGGCAGCCTTGGCGGCTTTGGCGATGGTGACAGAGCGCATCGGCCTCGTGGCGACGGCGACCACAACCTACAACGAGCCCTACAACATCGCCCGCCGCTTCATGTCGATCGACCACATCAGCGAGGGTCGCGCCGGCTGGAACCTGGTGACGTCGCAGATCGAGGACGAGTCGGAGAATTTTGGCTTCGACCAGCACATGCCGCATGCCGAGCGCTACGAGCGCGCCGCGGAGTTCTACGAGGTCGTCACCGGCCTGTGGGACAGCTGGGAAGACGGCGCGCTGCTGCGCGACAAGGCGAGCGGCATCTACATGGACCGCGACAGGGTCCATTTCCTCGACCACGTCGGCAAGTACTTCAAGGTCAAGGGCCCGCTCAACATCACGCGCTCGGCACAGGGCTGGCCGGTGATCGCCCAGGCGGGCTCGTCCGAGGCGGGGCGCGAGCTGGCGGCGCGCACCGCCGACGTCGTGTTCACGGCGCAGACCAGGATCGACGAGGCCAAGGCGTTCTACGCCGACATCAAGGGCCGCACCGCGCGCTACGGCCGCACGCCCGACGATATCAAGATCATGCCGGGCCTCACGCCGGTGCTCGGCCGCACCATGGAAGAGGCGAAGGAGAACTACGAGTACCTGCAGTCGCTGATGCCCGACGATGTGGCGCTGATGTCGCTGTCGCATATCTCCGGCGGCCTCGACCTCAGCCGGTATCCGCTCGACGGGCCGCTGCCCGAGCTGCCGCCCAGCAATGCCGCCAAGGCGCGCCAGGCTCTGGTCGTGAAAACGGCGCGCGACAACAACATGACGTTGCGCCAGATCGCGCGCCACACCGCGGCCGGCACCGGCCATCGCGTGCTGGTCGGCACGGCCCAGTATATGGCCGACGAGATGGAGACCTGGCTGAAGGAAGAGGCTGCCGACGGCTTCAATGTCGTGTGCAACCACTACCCCAAGCCGTTCGAGGATTTCTGCACGCAGGTTGTTCCCGAGCTGCAACGGCGCGGCATCTTCCGCACCGAGTACGAGGGCCGGACCCTGCGCGAGAATTTGGGCTTACGCGTTCCTGAAAACCGGTACACGCGCCAGGCACGCCTGGCGTTGACCAAGGAGGCGTCATGAAAAGACTGAAGATGGCGGCGCTTGCCGGGCTGGCCGTTCTGGCGACCGCAGCGGCGGCCTTCGCGCAAGGCCCGACCGAGCGCGTGCGCAAGCTCAATCTCTACTCTTGGCCGCAGGCGGCGCTGCCGCAGAGCTACCAGGCGGCGCAGCTGATCGCCCAGCAATGGCGCCAGCTCGGGCTCGAGGTCGAGGTCAAGCCGCTGCAGCGCCAGGCGCAGACCCAGCTCATCTGGTTCAGCCGCGACAAGTGGGACGTCACCATGTGGCGCATGGTCGGCCGGCCCGAGCGCAGCGATCCCGACGAGTTCCTCTATAGCCTCTACTACTCAAGCTACGCCGAGCGCGGCTACAACTTCATCGGCTATATCAACAAGGAGTACGACGCGCTGGCCGACAAGCAGCGCACGCAGCTCGACAAGGAAGAGCGGCGCAAGACCGCCTTCGCCATGCAGGAGATCATCAACCGCGACCAGCCGCAGGCCTTCCTGGTGCATCCCAAGTACGTCACCGCCTTCAACAAGGCGGTGTTCAAGGAGGACAGCGTCGTCAACCAGAGCGGCATCGGCATCCGCAACATCTGGACCTTCCTCAACATCCAGCCGCTGGGTGCGCAGAAGGACCTGATCATCAACAGCAACGAGGTGATCAACGCCACCAACCCGCTCTATATCGGTGGCGCGGTCGACAGCTGGGTCACGGATCTGATCTGGGATCGATTGATGCGCATCGGCCCCGACGGCATGCCGCGGCCATGGGCCGCCGAGAAAGTCGACTGGATCGACGACAAGACCGTCGAGATCAAGCTGCGCGCCGGCATGAAGTGGCACGACGGCAAGCCGGTGACCATCGACGACGTGATCTTCTCGTTCGAGGCGCCGGCCGGCACCAAGGCGCCGATGTACAAGCCCTTCGTCACCGACATCGCGTCGATGGAGAAGGTCGGCGACCTCGGCCTGCGCTTCAAGCTCAAGGGCGTCAACACGACGTTCCTCACCGCCTCGCTGGCCAAGATCAACCTGATTCCCAAGCACATCTGGGAGCCGGTCCTGAAGGACCTGGCCGACAAGCCGGAGACCGCCGAGCAGCTCAAGGAAGTCTCCAAGATCGGCTCCGGCCCGTTCAAGCTGGTGCGCTGGGCGCCCAACGAGGAGATCCTGCTCGAACGCTTCGGCGATCACTTCCAGGCGCCCAAGGTCGATCGCTGGATCATGCGCATCGTGCCCAATGCCGAGGCGACCTTGGGCATGCTCAAGCGCGGCGAGATCAACTTCCTCGGCATGTTCGGCGGCGACGCCGACGTGCTGGTGAAGTTCGCCAAGGACAATCCCGACATCGCCACCCGCACCGAGGTCGATATCGGCTTCGAGTACGTCGCCTTCAACAACCGCCGCCCGCCGTTCGACGACGTGGCGTTCCGGCGCGCACTGTCGCTTGCCATCGACCGCCGCCTGATGGTCTCCGCGGCCTGGCAGGACTACGCCATCCCGGCCAACAGCCATGTCTCGCCGGTGCTGAGCTTCTGGCACGATCCGGCCGTCGACAACCTGAAGACCGGCCTGGCCGAGGCCAAGAAGATCCTGCACGACGCGGGCTATCGCGTGGTCGGCGGCAAGCTCTACTACCCGGCGGGCAAGCAAGAAAAGCTGACCACCGAGTAAGATGCGCCTGGTCCTCGAGCGCTTCATCCACAACGCCCTGGCGCTGCTCGGCGTCACGACGATCCTGTTCTTCATGTTCCGGCTGATGCCGGGCAATCCGCTGGCGGCGTTCATCAACGAGAACCTGAACGCCGACCAGCAGCAGGCGATGCTCGAGCAGTTCGGCCTCGATAAGCCGATGTGGCGGCAGTACTTCATCTATCTCGGCAATCTGTTCGAGGGCCAGATGGGCCTGTCGTTCTTCCAGCGCCGATCGGTGATGACCATCCTGCTGGAGGTCCTGCCGAACTCTGTGATCCTGACGCTGACGGCGCTGATCATCGCCTACATCTTCGGTGTCCTGGCCGGCGCCTGGCTCGCCTGGAAGCGCGGCAGCTGGCTCGAGCGCATCGCGGTACCCGCCGTCCTGGCAACCCGGGCCGCGCCCGAGTTCTGGGTCGGCATGGTGCTGCTGGCCGTGCTGTCGTTCAACTTCGGCTGGTTCCCATCAGGCGGCGCCAGCAGCCCGGGCCTCGCCTACGACTCCAACTGGCAGCGCATCCTCTCGTGGGACTACGTCCAGCACCTTGCCCTGCCTGTCCTGACACTGACGCTCTACCTGCAGGGTCTGCCGCTCCTGCTGATGCGCTCGAACATGCTCGAGGTCATGCACGAGGAGTTCGTCACCATGGCCCGCATGAAGGGCTTCTCCGAGTGGCGCGTCGTCATCCGCCACGCCGCACGCAACGCGCTCTTGCCGGTCGTCACCGCCTTCGCACTGGGCGTCGGCATCTCGATGGGCGGCAATGTCGTGATCGAGACCGTGTTCAGCTGGCCCGGCATCGGCCGCATGCTGGTGCAGGCCGTCTCGGTGCACGACTATCCGCTGGCGCAGGGCGCCTTCCTGATGATCGCGCTGGTGCTGGCGCTGATGAATTTCGTCGCCGACCTGCTCTACATGGTCCTCGATCCGCGGGTGAGCCATGGCCGAAAGAGCTGAGCCCGCCCGGCCGGCAGCTTCCGGCTGGCCGCTTCTCGCCCTGCTGCGCCGCATGGCGGCGATGCCGTTGCGCGATCCGTTCGCCTTCGCCGGCCTGCTGATCTACGTCGTCTTCGCGCTGGTGGCGCTGTTCGCCGATGATCTGGCGCCGCTCGACCCGATGGAGATCCTGTTCACCAAGGCGGGCAAGCTCGCGGCCAATGTCGCGCCGAGCGCCGAATTTCCGCTCGGCACGACCAATCTCGGCCGCGACATCTACGCCCAGCTCATCTACGGCACGCGCAGCGCGCTGGCGGTGGGGCTGTCCGCCGCGATCATCGTCGCCACCATCGGCACGGTCGTGGGCCTGGTGTCGGGTTACTTCGGCGGAACGATCGACGCCGTGCTGATGCGCATCGCCGACATGGCGCTGTCGCTGCCCTTCCTGCCCTTCGTCATCGTGCTGACCGGCTTCCTCGGCGCCAGCACGTCGAACATCGTGCTCGCCGTCGCCATGCTGCTATGGCCCAACTCGGCCCGCGTGATCCGCAGCCAGGTGCTGACCCTGCGCGAGCGCGCCTATGTCGAGGCGGCCCGCGTCACCGGCGCCTCGTCGTGGCGCATCCTGTTCGTGCACATCGCGCCCAACATCCTGCCGCTCTCCTTCGTCTATGCCGCCATCGCCATCGGCTGGGCGATCATCACCGAGGCCTCGGTCAGCTTCCTCGGCTTCGGCGACTCGACCAGCGTGTCCTGGGGCTCGATGCTGCAGGACGCCTTCGCCTCGCAGGCGCTGTCGCGCGGCCAGTACGCCTGGTTCGTGCCGCCCGGCATCTGCATCATCCTGATCGTGGTCGCCGGCTTTTTCATCAGCCGCGGCTACGAAGAGGTCTTCATGCCGAGGCTGCGCGGGCGATGACGGCGGATCAGCCGATCCTCAAGGTCGACGGCCTGCAGATCCACTACGCGACCAAGGCCGGCGCGGTGCGCGCCGTCGACGGCGCGTCGTTTGCCGTACCCGAGGGCCGCATCGTCGGACTGGTCGGCGAGTCGGGCTGCGGCAAGACCACGGCGGTGCGCGCCATCATGGGCGTGCTCGCCGAAAACGGCAGCCGCGCCGGAGGCAGCATCGCCTACAGGGGCGCCGTGCTGGACGAGGCCGCCACGCGCAGGCTTCTGTGGCGCGACATCGCCTACGTGCCGCAAAGTGCCATGAGCTCGCTCGATCCGGTGTTCACGGTTGGCTCGCAGATCGTCGAGGTGCTGATCAAACGCGGCAATGTCGGGCGTTCAGCGGCCCGGGCACGCGCCGCCGAGCTGTTTGACCTGGTGGGCTTGAGCGAAGGCCGCTTGGCGCACTATCCGCACCAGTTCTCCGGCGGCATGCGCCAGCGCGCGGCGATCGCCATGGCGCTGGCGCTCGCGCCAAGCCTGCTGCTGGCCGACGAACCGGTGACGGCGCTCGACGTCATCGTCCAGCGCCAGATCCTCGATATGCTGCGCGCGCTGCAGAAGCAGTTGAAGCTTTCCATGGTGCTGGTGACACACGACATCAGTGTCGTCGCCTATCTGTGCGACGACGTGGTCGTGATGTATGCCGGCCAAGTGATCGAGAGCGGCCCGGTACGCGACGTGCTGGCGCGCCCGCGCCATCCCTACACGATGGGCCTGCGCAACGCCTTTCCCGACCTGATGTCCGACGCGCTCGAGCTGGTGCCGATCCACGGCAGCCCGCCCGACCTCGGCCATCCGCCCCCGGGCTGCCGCTTCGCGCCGCGCTGCCCCTTCGTCATGGCCGACTGCACGCGCGCGCCCGCGTTGCTCGCGGGCGACACGGCCAGCCTGCACCGCTCGGCCTGCCGGCGCGACGGCGAGGCCGATCATCTCCGCCAATCGGCACTGGAGCCCGCCACATGGCAGCGCTCGTCGAGCTTCGCAGCGTCGTAAAGCACTTCCCGGTCACGCGCTCGCTCGGTGAGCTCGTGCGCGGCAAGCGGCCGGTCGTGCGCGCGCTCGAAGGCGTGAGCTTCGATGTCGGTGCCGCCGCTGCCGTCGCCATCGTGGGTGAATCGGGCTGCGGCAAGACCACGCTCGGCCGCCTGATGCTGAAGCTCACCGAGCCGACCTCGGGCGACATCGTCTTCGACGGCAAGGCGCTGGCCGGTCTCGAGGGCGAGACGTTGCGCGCTTTCCGTCGGCAAGCACAGCTGGTGTTCCAGAACCCGTTCGATGCGCTCAACCCGCGCTTCACGATCTACCGCGCCGTCGCCGAGCCGCTGCTCAACGCGGGCATCGACAAGGCCGAGCATATGGATCGCGTCGCCAGGGCGTTCCGCCGCGTCCACCTGCCCGACCTCGATCGCTACCTCGACAAGTATCCCCATCAGCTGAGCGGCGGGCAGCTGCAGCGCGTCGTGCTGGCCCGCGCGCTGGTCCTGGCGCCGACCTTCCTGGTGGCCGACGAGCCGGTCTCGATGCTCGACGTCAGCGTGCGCGCCGGCATCCTGGCGTTGATGCGCGAGGTGCGCGACGCCATGGGGCTGACCGCAATCTACATCTCGCACGATCTGGCCCTGGTGCGTTACCTCTGCGAGCGCACGATCGTGATGTATCTCGGCCGCATCGTCGAAGACGGTCCGACCGAGGACATCGTGCGCCGGCCGCGCCATCCCTACACCCGCGCCCTGGTCGCCGCCGTGCCGGTGCCCGACGCCGACCAGAGCCGCGACCCGTTGCCGATCAAGGGCAACGTGCCCGACGCGCGCGAAGCGATGTCGGGCTGTCATTTCCGCGACCGCTGCCCGCATGCCCTGCCGCGCTGCGCCAGCGAAGCGCCGCCGCTGCGCGAGATCGCCGGTGGCCACCGCGTGGCCTGTCACCTCGAACTGGCATAGGATTTGGCGCCATGCCCGACGTTTCGCTCAAGAACGACCAGGCCTCGATCTGCGATCCGGTGACGCTCGAGATCGTGCGCGGCGCCATCCGTGCGGCGCAGGCCGAGATGGAGGCGCTGATCGAGCGCACCGCCATCTCCGCCTTCATCCGCGAGAAGAAGGATTTCTACACCGCCGTGTTCGACGCCGAGGGCATCATGGCGGTGGGCTCGAACCTGCCGGTGTTCGGCGACATCTGCGGACCGGTGTTCCGCGACTTCGCTCCCGACACCATGCGCGAAGGCGACCTCTACTGGTACAACGACTGCTACGGCTCGCGCGGCGCGGTCTCGCATTCCAACGACCAGGTGCTGCTGGCGCCCGTCTTCCACGACGGCCGCCGCTGCGGCTTCGTCATGGGCTGGGCGCATTTCTCCGACATTGGCGGCATGCGCGCCGGTTCGATCACGCCCGACGCCACCGACATCTTCCAGGAAGGCATCATCGTTCCGCCGACCAGGCTGATCGATGCAGGCCTGACCAATGAAGCGGCGCTGAAGATCTTCTTCCGCAATTCGCGCTTTCCCGAGCAGAACCTGGGCGACATGCGCTCGCTGATGGCGAGCACGACTCTGGGCGGCAAGCGCATCGAGGAAATCGTCGCCCGCTTCGGCGCCGACGTCGTGGCCGACGCGCTGCGCCAGCTGCTCGCGCGTACCCGCAATCTCGTGCGCAGCAAGCTCGCCGAGACCTTCGGCTACGGCACGCACCGCTTCACCGACGCCATCGATTCCGACGGTCACGGCAATGGGCCCTTCCATCTGCGCCTGGCGATGACGCGGGAGAAAGGACCGGACGGCGAGGACCGTTTCATCTTCGACGCCACCGAAACCGACGACCAATCGCCCGGACCGATCAACCTGCTGCTCAATCCCGACGTGCCTGGTACGGCGCTGGCGATGTTCTATCTTGGCGGCGATGCCGCGCAGGTCTGCAACGCCGGCGGACCGCAGGCGCTCGACGAGGTGCGGCTGCGCGAAGGCTCGCTGCTGTGGCCGAAATTCCCCGCGCCGCTGGGCATGCGCGGGCTGACCCTGATGCGCTTCCTCGCCGCGGTGAACGGCCTCATCAACGTCGCGGGTGGCACCGCGCCGGCAGCACACTCGGCCTATGTCATTTCCTTCATGCGCGGCACCTACCTAAACGACAAGGGCACGCTCGAGCCGTTCCTGATGTCGGATGGCATCGGCGTCGGCTGGGGCGCGCGGCCCACCGCCGACGGCACCGATGCGGTCTATTTCGTGGCGCAGGAGAACTACCCGGTCGAGTTCCTCGAGGTCGGCTATCCGGTGCGGCTGAGGACCTACGGCATCCTGACCGACTCCTGCGGCGCCGGGCGCTATCGCGGCGGCTGCGGCATCGTGCGCGAGTACGACATCCTGGCCGAGGAAGCGATGCTGGCGGTGCGCATCGACAGCGTGAAGAACCCGCCCTGGGGCATCGCCGGCGGCATGGGCGGCGGTGCGGGGCGCGTCGTGCTCAATCCTGGCACCAACCACGAACGCCTTCTCGCACCGCTGAGCGACGGCAATATCGTCAAGCGCGGCGACGTGCTGCGCATCGAGACGGGCGGAGGCGGCGGCCACGGCCATCCCTTCGATCGCCCCGCCGCGATGGTGGCGGAAGACGTCGCCGGCGGGTTCGTCAGCGCCGATGCCGCACGCCGCCTCTACGGCGTCGCCCTGGTCGACGGAGTGCTCGACGAGAAGGCCACGGCGAGCCTGCGCGCCAACCGGCCGGCATCGGGTGCCTTCCACCGTCATTCCTACGTCGACAGTCTCGGCTGAGATGTCGCTCGCGATCGCCGTCGATATCGGCGGCACCTTCACCGACATCGCGCTGCACGACTCCGGCACCGGCCGCATCTGGCGCGCCAAGACGCCCAGCGTGCCGGCCGATCCGTCGCAGGCGTTCCTGACCGGCATCAGGCTGGCGCTGGCGGACGCCGGCCAGACGGCACCGTCGCTCGAGCGGGTGCTGCACGGCACGACCGTTGCCACCAACATGATCCTCGAGGACAAGGGCGCCAGGACCGCTCTGGTGACGACGGCGGGCTTTCGCCACGTGCTGGCCATCGGTCGCCAGGACATCCCGCGCCGCGCCAACTACCTCGCCTGGGTGAAGCCTGATCGGCCCGTGCCGGCGTCGCGCGTCTTCGAGGTCAAGGAAAGGATCGGCGCAGGCGGCGTGGTCATCGAACCGCTCGACGAAGCAAGTGTACAAGCCGCCGCCGACGCCTGCCGCGCGGCCAGGATCGAGGCAGTGGCGGTCTGCCTGCTGCACTCCTTCGCCAATCCCGCGCATGAGCGCCGCGTGGCGGAGATCCTGCGGGAGAACCTGCCCGGCGTTGCGGTGACTGCGTCGGTCGACGTGCTGCCGGTCGTGCGCGAGTACGAACGCTCGCTCGCCACTGTCCTGAACGCAGTGGTCATGCCGGGCGTCTCGACCTACGTGGCGCGCATCGCCGAGCGGCTCGGCAACGAGGGGGTCACGGCGCCACTGCTCTTCATGCAATCCAATGGCGGCGTCGCGGGCGAGGTCACGATCCGGCGCGCGCCGGCCCTGACGGCCTTGTCCGGCCCGGCGGCCGGCGTGGTCGGTGCGCGCGATGTCGCCGCGGCCTGCGGCATCAAGGACATCATCACCGTCGATATCGGTGGCACCAGCGCCGACATCTGCCTGATCAAGGATGGCGCCATCGCGCTCACCCAGCGCGGCCAGGTCGGCGAATGGCCCCTGCCGCTGCCGATGGTCGACATGGTGACGATCGGCGCCGGCGGCGGCTCGATCGCCAGCGTCGATGCCGGCGCGCTCACCGTGGGCCCGCGCAGTGCCGGCGCCGAACCGGGGCCGGCGGCCTATGGCCGAGGTGGGGTGGCCGCCACCGTCACCGACGCCCACGTCGTGCTGGGCCACCTGCCCGCCCGGTTGCTGGGCGGCCGCATGGCACTCGATGCGGAGGCCGCCGCCCGCGCAATCGACCATCAGGTGGCGCGGCCTCTCGGCCTCACCCGCGAGGAAGCGGCGCGCGGCGTGCTGGCCATCGTCGACAACAACATGATGGGGGCGTTGCGTATCGTCTCGGTCGAGCGCGGCCATGATCCGCGTGACTTCACGCTGGTGCCGTTTGGCGGTGCCGGCCCGTTGCATGGCTGTTCGCTGGCCACCCTTTTGGGGATCACGCGGGTCCTGATCCCGCCGGCGCCGGGCGTGCTGTGCGCCGACGGTTTGCTGGCGGCCGACCTCAAGGCAGAGTTCAGCCGCACGTTACCCAAGGCGGGTGCGATCAACCTCGCCATCGCACGCGAAATCTACGCCGATCTCGAACGCCAGGCCGACCAGTGGCTCGCCGACGAGGAGGTCGCGGCGAGCGACCGGCGCCAGGCTCGCATCGCCCTCATGCGTTATCACGGCCAGGGTGGCGAAGTGGCAGTCGACTGGATCGACGACGTGGCGCAGGCCGAAGCGGCCTTCGCCGAGGCCCACAGGAGCCTCTATGGCTTCGCGCTCGACGCCGCCGTGGAACTCGTGACGTTGCGCGTCGAGGCGACAGGCCGCATGCCGGCGCCGCCTCGACCGGCGCTGACCAGGGGATCAGGCGCGCAGCCGCGAGACCGGCTGCGTGTCCACTTCGCATCGGGGATAGCCGACGTGCCTTTGTTCGACCGCGCCTCCTTCGGCGCCGGCGATCGCTTCGAGGGGCCCGCTGTCATCTCCCAGCTCGACGCGACGACACTCGTGCCGCCCGGCTGGATCGGCGAAGTCCATGCCTCCGGCGCGATCCTGCTGACGATGCCGCCCGCCTAGAAGAAGACGAACGAGCGGACCACGACGTTCTTGCGGCAGCGCGCGTCGGCAGGCGCGGTCGGGTCGATGCAGGCGGTGTGGAACGACCAGCGCGAGACCGAGCCGTCGGTCACCGAGTCGTAGCACTTCAGCATCGAAACCTCGGTGCTCTTCTGGTGCGGAAACCAGTACCACTCGTGGTTGGGACGATAGGTGAAGCGCGTGGTCTCGCCGACGCGGTCGTCGTAGATGCGATAGTTGTTGATGTAGGGCTGGTCGGCGAAGGACGGCCAGGCGCAGAGCACGAAGGGGAACTGCTCGACCGTCTCCATCGGCTTGGCGAGATTGAGCGACATGAACCGCCGCGACATCTTCGCGTCGGCCTCGGCCTCCGTGTAGTTCTGCGGGCGCCCGAAGTTGCGCAGGTTCCTGGTGAGCAGCTCGCGGCAGCGCACGCGGCCCGAATTGTCGTTGAGATCGTTGTGCACGAGGTTGACGTAGCGCTCGTTCACACCCGGGTTCTTGTTGTCCTGGTCTTCCGTGCGGTCGCCCGCGTAGTCCTTGTCGAAGACGTCGTGATTGTAGACCAGCGCGTCGGTGGCATCGGGGAAGAACTCGAGCAGGAGCTTCTCGATCTCGGGGTAGAACACACGCTCCACCTCCGCCGCATCGTAGAAGTTCGAGCACTTGGATTCGAGATGGGCCAGCGAGACGCCGAGCCGGTCCATGCATTCGGGGCTCGAAGGCGAGAGGCCGGGGTAGTACTCGCCGATGCGCCGCGCGTCGCGCAGCACGTGCGGGAAATAGAGGTTGCGCCGCCGGTTATCCTCTTCGTTCCTGCGCAGGCTCGCCGCGATCCCGGCTCGTGCCGGATCCCGCCACAGGGCGTTGGAGGGAACGATGGAATAGCTCGGCCGCTCATGGACGGTGTAGGCGAGCGGCAGCACCACGCCGCCTTCCGGCGCCTTCAAGCTGTTGGACTCGCGGATGTAGCGCACACACTCGTCGTATTCGCGGAAGGCAAGACCCCACTTGGTCTTGACCGGGCCGGAGGGCGACTTGTCGATCATGTCGATGACGCGCTGGCTCTCGCCGCTCGCGATCTCGGCCAGCGCGTCCTCGAGCGCCTTGGCGGTTCCGGCATCGCCGTCCCGGTCAAACGACATGTAGGACAGGCCACCATTCGCCGCGATC
>CAYNOF010000008.1:0-15519 GCA_964398335.1 uncultured Rhizobiaceae bacterium | reverse complement strand
GATCGTCAACGTCAGCTCGATCGCCGGCGAAGCCGGCTTTCCCAACGCCGCCGCCTATTGCGCCAGCAAGGGCGGATTGACGAACCTCAGCCGGGCCCTGGCCCTCGAGCTCGCCGGGCGCAACATCAACGTCAACGTGCTGGCGCCGGGCAACATCGCCACGGCCATGAACGCGGCCCTGCGCGAAGACGATTCCTGGCGGTCGAAGATGCGCGAGCGCACGCCGTCGGGCGATGATTTCCTGTCGGTCGAGGACCTTGTCGGCGCAGTGCTGTTCCTGGTCTCCGACGGGGCGCGGAAAATGCATGGCCAGGTGCTGTGCGTCGACGGCGGCTGGACCGCCTGGTGAGCGACCGACAGGAGGCAGCGATGGCCGACGGAAGCGACGCGCCGCGCGACGGCGCCAATCTCGCCATTCTCAGCAACCGCCTGCAGGGTGTGGCCAAGAAGATGGCCAACACGCTGTTGCGCACCGGCCGGTCGGGCGTGCTGAACATCGCGCGCGACTTCTCGTGCTGCATCGTCACCCATGACAACCGCCTGCTCGCGGCGGCCGACAGCCTGCCCATCCACGTGCTCTCGGGTCCCGACCTGATGTGCGCCGCGATGAAGCACTTCCACCCCGATCTCAAGCCGGGCGACGCGTTCCTGCACAACTCGCCCTATCACGGCTGCTCGCATCCCGCCGACCACACGCTGCTGGTGCCGGTCTTCGACGCGGCCGGCACGCATCACTTCACCGTGCTGGCCAAGGCCCACCAGGCCGATTGCGGCAATTCGATCCCGACGACCTACATGGGCGCCGCGCGCGACGTCTACGAGGAAGGCGCGCTGATCTTCCCGGCGGTCCAGATCCAGCGCGATTTCCGCGACATCGAGGACGTGGTGCGGATGTGCCAGATGCGCATCCGCGTGCCCGAGCAATGGTGGGGCGATTACCTCGCCATGGTCGGTGCCGCCCGCATCGGCGAGCGCGAGCTTCTGGCGCTGGCGGCCGATGTCGGCTGGGACACCTTGCACAGCCACACAGAACGCTGGTTCGACTATTCCGAACAACGCATGATCGAGGCGATCCGCAAGCTCAGCCCGGGCCGCGCGGTGCGAACCTCGCGCCACGACGCGGTCCCCGGCACGCCGCCGGACGGCATCGAGGTCAAGGTGGCGGTGCACGTCGATACCGAGGCGGCGACCATCGAGGTCGATCTGCGCGACAATCCCGACAGCCTGCCATGCGGCCTCAACCTGTCGGAAGCCTGCGCGCGCACCGCGGCGATGGTCGGCGTCTACAACAGCATCGACCACACGGTTCCGAAGAACGCCGGCTCGCATCGACGGATCAAGGTGCTGCTGCGCGAAGGCTGTGTCGTCGGCATCCCCCGGCATCCGACAAGCTGCTCGGTCGCGACGACGAACCTGGCGGATCGCGTGGCCAACCCGGTGCAGTGCGCGATCGCCGAGATCAGCGAAGGCGCCGGTCTCGCCGAATGCGGCGCGATCATCCCGCCGTGCTCGGCGGTGGTGTCGGGCGTCCATCCCGGCAGCAACCGGCCTTTCGTCAACCAGCTCTTCCTCGGCCTTTCCGGGGGCGCCGCCGCGCCGCGAGCCGATTCGTGGCAGACGATCTGCCATGTCGGCAATGCCGGCCTTTGCTACATCGACAGCGTCGAGCTCGACGAGCTGCGCCAGCCGCTGCGGGTCTACGAGCGGCGCTTCCTGACCGACAGCGAAGGCGTCGGCCGGCATCTCGGCGCGTCGAGCCTGCAGGTGGTCTTCGGGCCGATCGGCACCAGCCTCGACGTAGCCTATGTAAGCGACGGCACGACCAATGCCGCGCGCGGCGTGCGCGGCGGCGGTGATGGTGCGCGGGCGCATCAGGTGCGAATCGACCGGCAAGGACAGACGCACGACGTGACGAATTGCGGCGTCGTCACGCTGCAGGACGGCGAGAAGATCCTGACGCACACCACCGGCGGCGGCGGCTACGGCCCGGCACGCGAGCGCGATCCGGAGCAGGTCGCGCACAACGTGCGGGAGGGCTGGATCAGCCGGAAAAAAGCCGCCGCGACCTACTGCGTCGCCGTCGATGAGGCGGGCCGGCTCGATATCGATTCGACCGCCAGCCTGCGAATGGCAGCCGCCGCGGATTAGCGTCTACTCGGCCGGCTGCGCCTGCTCTGCCCCCTCCTCGACCGGCTTCGCGCGGCGCCTGACGAAGGGCCAGGGCACCTCGCGGCTCCTGGTGAGGCCGGTGGACCGGAACAGCAGGATCAGCGCCATGATCACGCCCAGGCCGATCTCTTGGGCGCCTTGCGGCAGCGCGATCTTCGTTCCGCCGATCGTGAAGCCGGCCTCGAAGGCACGCAGGATCTCGACCACGAACGTCACCGCCAGGACGCCGACCACGGCACCGGACAGACTGCCGATGCCGCCGACCACCAGCATCGACAGGGTGACGAAGGTCAGGCCCATGTAGAAGATGTCGACCGTCAGCACGCCCAGGAAGTGGCCGTAGAGCGCGCCGCTCATGCCGACGAGGAAGGCGCTGACGACGAAGGCGATCAGCCGGACGCGCACGATATCGATGGCCGATGCCTTGGCCGCGACCTCGTCGTCGCGCGAGGCCTTGAGCATCAGGCCGTAGCGCGATCGCTGGAAGACGAACGCCACGACGAGGCTGAGCAGCACGAAGGCCAGGGCTTCCCACGGGCCCACGACCTGCGGGATGCCGATGATCGAGCTGGTGCCCGCGGTGACCGAATCCCAGTTCGAATAGACGCTGTTGATGATGGCGAGGAAGGCGAAGGTGGCGATCGACGCGGCGATTCCGGACAGGCGCATGATCGCGGCGCCGACAATCAACGCCACCACGGCGGCAAGCGCACCGCCGCCGGCGACGGCCAGGAGGAACGGGTATTCGTCCTCGCGCAGGAATACCGGCAGGCCGGTCAGCATCAGTTGCTTCCAGGCCGGGTTGCAGGTCGCCCAGCCGGCCGCGTAGGCACCGATGCACATGAAGCCGACATGGCCGAACGACAGGATTCCGGAGTTGCCGATGAACAGGTAGGTGGCGATCACCGCCACCATGCGGATCAGCATTTCCGTGAGCGTCACGCTCGTCTGGTTGCCGCCGAGCTGGCCGACGACGGCCACGATCAGCACCAGCCCGACCGCCAGCGACACGACCGGCCACCACTCGCGCGCAAGGCGCATCCCAAGCCCGTCGTTCATGAACGCACCCTCACACGCGTTGGACCAAGGCCTTGGTCGGGATCAGGCCCGAGGGCCGGAAGAGGAGCACCACGATGACGATCGTGAAGACGAAGGCGTCGCGGAACGATCGCAGCTCCTGCGGCAGGTAGGCCTGCAGCATCACCGAGATGAAGCCGACGGCGAAGCCGCCGACCACGGCGCCGACCAGGCTGCCCATGCCGCCGATCACCGTGGCGATGAAGGCGAACAGCATCAGCGGCACGCCCATCATGTGGCTGAGCGTGCCGGTCTGCGACACGAACAGCAGCGACGTCATGGCGGCCAGCACGCCGGAAATGGCGAATGCCAGGCCGATGACGAAATTCGCCTTGATGCCGAGGTAGCGCGCCATGCGGAAATCCTCGGCGGCGGCCCGCATCTGCACGCCATACGACGTGCGGCCGAGAAACAGGCTCAGCCCGACCATGAGCAGGATCGTGACGCCGATCGTGACGAGCTGCAGCTGCGGCACGCGCAACTCGCCGATGGCGACCTGCTGCTGCAGCCCGGACCACATGTCGATCGCCTTGGGCCGGGCGCCATAGACCATCAGGATGGTGTTCTGGATGATGTAGCCCAGGGCGAAGGACGCGATCATCAGGGTCGGCGCCGATGCCTGGCGCAGCTTGCGGAAGATCAGCAGGTCGCTCAGCAGGGCCAGCACGACCACGAGGGCGGCGACGACCGGCAGCATCAGGTACCACGGCCAATTGCCGATGAACTTGGTCGCCGTCACCTCGAGAGACGGCACGATGAGGGCATAGGCGCCGAACGAGATGAAGTCGCCGTGGGCGAAATTCGTCAGCCGCAGGATGCCGAACAGCAGGCCGATGCCCAAGGCGGCCAGCGCGTACAGGCTGCCGAGGCTCAGCGCATCGACCAGGTTTTGCAGGAAGCCGATCATTCCGCCGCTCCTTCCAGCACCGCCGGCGCCGTCGCCGCCGCGGCCTGCGCACCGAAGCCGAAATAGGCTTCCATGATCGCCTTGCCGTCCTGCAGGTTGCTCGCGTGGTCGTGCAGCTGGATGCGGCCGCCGCGCAGGACGTAGATGCGATCGGCGAACTGCAGCACGCGCTTCGACGATTGCTCGTTGATCAGCAGGGTGAGCCCCTCGCTCTGCCGCAGCGCCAGCAGGATCTCGTAGACCTGATCGACGATCTTGGGCGCCAGGCCGAGAGAGGGCTCGTCGACCATGACGAGGCGCGGTCGGGTCATCAGGGCGCGGCCGATCACAAGCATCTGCTGCTCGCCGCCGGACAACTGGCCGGCCGGTTGCTGCAGCCGTTCGCGCAGGCGCGGAAAGTGCGTGAGGATGCGCTCGAAGTCGGCCGACGTGGCGTTGCGGTCGCGACGCTGAAAGCCGCCGATGCGCAGATTCTCGGCGACCGTCAGCGTGGCGAAGACGTGCCGGCCTTCCGGCACCAGCGACACGCCGAGCCGGGCGATCGATTCGGCCGGCTGGCCCGTCAGCTCGCGCCCCTGCAGCTTGATGCTGCCGGCATGCGGCGCCACGCCGCCGGCGATCGCGCCCAGCGTCGTCGACTTGCCGGCGCCGTTGGGCCCGACCAGACAGACCACCTCGCCTTCCTTGACGCTGATCGACACGCCTCTCAGCGCCTGCAGCCGACCGTAGTTGACGAAGATATTGTCGACCTCGAGCATGCTGGCGTTCCTCTGCTCCTCGCCCGCGCCGGCGGCCTAGGCCTGGCTGCCGAGATAGGCGGCGATCACCGTCTCGTTGCGCTGGATCTCCTGCGGCACGCCCTCGGCGATGGTGCGGCCGCCATCGAGCACGTGGATACGATCGCAGATGCCCATCACCACGCGCATGTTGTGCTCGATCAGCAGCACGCCGCTGTTGAACACCTTGGGAATGGCGCTGACGAGATGCATGAGCTCGTCGCATTCCGCGTCCGACATGCCGGCGGCGGGCTCGTCGAGCAGTACGAAGGCCGGCCCCAGCATCAGCGCGCGGGCGATGCCGACGCGGCGCTCGTCGGTGTAAGGCAGGGTTCCGGCGACGACCTCCGCCTTGGCAGCCATGCCGACCCATTGCAGCAGCTCGAGTGCGCGGGCGCGGGCCTGACGTCGCCCCAGTCCGAGACCGACGCCGCTGACCTCGACGTTCTCGGCCACGGTCATCTCTCGGAACAGACGGCCGGCCTGGAAGGTGCGGCCGACGCCGGCCTTGCGAAAGCGCTCGGCCGTCCAGCCCGTCGTTTCCTCGCGCGCCAGCAGGATGCGTCCGCTCGTCGGCGCCTGGAAGCCGGTCAGGCAATTGACCAGCGTCGTCTTGCCGGCACCATTGGGACCGATCAGGCCGAAGACCTCGTGCCGGCCGACCGTCAGGCTCACGTCGGCGATGGCCGCCAGGCCGCCGAACTGCACCACCACGTCTTCCGCCGTCAGCTCCGCCGCGTCGGTGGGCTGCACGGAGACCGGCAGCGGCTCCGCGACGCTAACGCCGACCACGGCCACTCGCTTCGACCATTGCGTCCATGGGCTTCCCCTGTTCGCGGCAATCGATGCCCGGCGACAGCCGGAGACCCGGTGAAAAGCAAGAAGCATGCAAGTCCGTCTGTGATCACACCGTGGGCTGGAACGGTCCTTGCGTAGGACGAGGCGGGGGCTGGCCCAACGACGGTCAGTTGCCGCTCTGTGATCACATATCCGGGAGCTGCTTCATGATCATGCAGACACGATTATTGCGCGCAGCGGCGGCCGCCTTCGGCCTGCTGGTATCGGCGAGCGTCACCGCCCCCTCGCAGGCGGCCGACGATATCGTCTTCGGCTTCTCGGTAGCGATGTCGGGCCCGCTGGCGGCCTACGACGACAACGGCACCAAGATGGCGCAAATCTTCATGGACGACATCAACGCCAAGGGCGGGCTGCTGGGCCGCAAGATCAAGGCGGTGTTCGCCGACACCAAGTCCGACCGCGCCGAAGGCGCCAAGGCGGGCCAGGAGGTTCTGCGCCAGGGCGCCGACGTGGTGTTCGGGACCTGCGACTACGATTTCGGCGCGCCGGCGCTGCTGCAGGCGCAGAAGGCCGGCAAGATCTCCTTCTTCCTGTGTGCCGAGGATCCGAAGGCCGGCGTGCTCGGCATCGGCCCCTACTCGTTCACGTCCTCGATCGCCGCCCAGGTGCAGGGCGCCGTCGGCGCCGAATGGGGCTACGACAAGAAGGGCTGGAAGACGGCGTACGTGCTGCTCGACGACACGATCGAATACGACAAGTCGGTCTGCGCCGGCTTCGACTGGATGTTCCCGATCAAGGGCGGAAAGATCCTGGGCCGCGACACGTTCAAGAACGGCGATTCGTCGATCGCCTCGCAGATCACCCGCATGCGCAGTGCCATGCAGGCGCAGAAGATCGACATGATCATGCTCTGCACCTATCTGCCGGGCGGTGGTTCGGCCGTCCGCCAGCTGCGCGCGGCCGGCATCGACCTGCCGATCTTCAATGGCAGCTCGATGGATGGCACCTATTGGCTGGATGCCGTCCCCAACCTCGCGAACTTCTACGTGCCCGTGCAGGCGTCGATCTATGGCGACGACCCGCGGCCGGAAATCGCCCAGCTGATGGAGCGCTACAAGAAGAAGTTCAACGAGCCGCCGGTGACGCAGTATGCGTTCCCGATCTACGCGGTGCTGGAACTGTGGGCCAAGGCGGTCACCAAGGCCGGATCGACCGACACTGCCAAGGTCGTGGCCGTGATGAACGGCTTCAAGGACGAGCCGACCATCCTGGGTCCGCGCAGCTTCACCGACAAGCTGCACATCCAGGACCGCGCGCCCTACATGATCGTCGAGATCGCCGACAAGAAGGGCAAGGTGCTGGAGCCGTGGCGTATCGGCCAGGCGGTGCCCAACGACGTCCTCTACCGCACGAAGAAGTAACGGCGGCGTGCTCCTCCAACGGGAAAGGCGGCCAACCGGCCGCCTTTTTCATTGGTCGATTCAGCGCGTCGCGTGCGCGGCGAGGAGTTGTGCGCGGCGCAGCGCGGTGGCCTCGACGTCCACCGCCAGCGTCTCGTCCGCGGCACTGCCCACGAGAACGACACCATAGATGTCCTCGGCGCGGTCGAGCGTTTCCCAGCGCTCCATGACGTCCTTCAGCACGCGTCTCGGATCGCGCTCGAGCGGGTTGCCGTAGCCGCCGCCGGAGCAATCGACGCCGCGGATCGTCTCGCCCCTGTTGACGGCGATGTGCACGATATTGGCAAGTTTCCGCGTCAGCCCGTTGGCGCTGATGTGCCAGCCGCCGGCGGTCTGCCCGTCGCAACCGCCGCGCACGCCCTTGGGCGCCACGTGCTGTCCGTCGCACGGATAGATCACCGTGACGGCATGCTCCTTGGGTCCGAACGCGATATCGCCGCCGGGTGCGCCGCGGAATCGACCGGCGCCACCGGAGCCGGGGATCAGCCTCAGGTGACGGAATTCGATGGGGTGCTTCAGCTCGTCGATCTCGACGGAATCGCGGAAGACCACGCCGCTGTCGACCGGCAGGCCGTAATTCGGCCACCCATCGGCGAGCGGGCTGGCCGGACCGCCATTGTTGGCGATGATCAGCTGGTTGATGTAGGCGGCGTCGCCGAAGCGGTGGTCGTGGCCGGAGATCACCGAGAAGGCGACGCCCATGCCGAGGCCGCCCTCGGCGACGCCGTAGCCGTCGCCGAGCTGCGCGAATGCTGCGCCGGTGCAATTGACCAGGCGATCGGCGACGTTGGTGGTGGCGAGCGAGCAGGAATGCGGAAACCGCGGTCGCCCGACGACGGATCCGTCACGCATCAGCACGTCGACCCGGCGGAACGAGCCGGAATTCTTCGGGATGTCGGGATCGAGCGAATTGAAGACGCCGGTCAGCACCGCGGAGACGGTGCAGGCTTCGCTGAGATTGAGGCCCGCCGCAACGTTGTCGGCATTGCCGCGCAGGTCCACGGTGGCGCGGCCCGCATCCGGATCGATCGTGATCTCGACATGGATCGCGATGCCGTCGGGCAGCATCGGCTCGAACGGGTCGTGCCGGCCGTCATTCGCCAGATGCGCCGGCGGCAGGCGGCGCAGCGCCGCGATCATGCGTTGCTCGGAGTAGTCGAGCCAGTCGACGACGAAGCGCTTGATCGTCGCGCTGCCGAACTTCGCGCATAGCTCCTTGAGGCGGCGCTCGGCGATACGCGCGGCGCCGAGGCCGGCGAGAAAGTCGCCATACCATTGGTCGGCGACGCGGATGCGGCTGCGCGCCATGCGCACGACGTCGTCGACCATCTCGTAATTGCGCTGGATGCGTACGGCCGGGAAGATCAGCGCACCCTCCTCGTACACATCCCTGGCGCCGGCGTGATAGGTGCTGGGGATCGAGTTGCCGATATCGGCCTGGTGTGCCTTGGCAACCGCCGTGAACAGATGCTCGCCGTCGATGAAGACCGGCACCAGGAAGGTGTGGTCGGCGGGATGCGTGTTGCCGGTGTAGGGATCGTTGTGCAGGAACGCATCGCCCTCGGCCAGGACCGGGTGCGCGATCGTCATCGCCCGCGCCTGCTCATGGACGCCGAAGATATGGATCGGCAATCCCTCGACACAGGCGAGGAGCTGGTTGTCGGCGGTGCAGATGCCGCAGGAGAAATCGCGCGCGCTGCTGATCACCGCCGATCGCGCGGCGCGCAGCAGCGTGTTGGTCATCTCGCGGACGATGCCGTCGATCCGGTTGGCGATGACGGCCGTCACCACCGGATCGATGGCTGGATCGCCGGCGGGCCCCGACATCAGCTCGCGGCCGGCGCCGCCATTCTCGCCGCCCGCAGCGCCGCCGTGCTGGCTGCGTCGACGGCCAGCGTGTCGTCGTCGAGCGAGCCGCTGAAGGCGACGCCGTAGATGTCGCGCGCGCGCTCCGGCGTCTCCCATTTCTCGATCACGTCATGCAGCACGCGCCGCGGATCGCGTTGCATCGGGTCGCCGTATCCGGCGCCGGACGAATCGAGCCCGCGGATCTGCTCGCCCTTCTTGATCTCGATCTGGGTCACGTTGGGCAGCTTGGTCTCCAGGCCGTTGGCGCTGATGTGCCAGCCTTCGGCGCAGGTGCCGTCGTTGCCGCCGCGCACGCCCTTGGCCGGAAAGTGCTGGCCGTCGCAGGGATAGATGACGGTGATCGGGTGTTCCTTGGGTCCGAACGAGATATCGCAGCCCGGCGCGCCGCGGAAGCGGCCGGCGCCGCCCGAGCCGGGCACCAGCCGCATGTGCTTGAACTCCATCGGATGCTTCAGCTCGTCGATCTCGACCGAGTCGCGGTACATCAGCCCGCCGACCACCGGCAGGCCGTAGGTCAGCCAGCCATCGGCCTTGGCGCTCGCCGGCCCACCGTTGTTGGCGATGATCAGCTGGTTGACGTAGGCGCTGTCGTCGTAGCGATGGTCGTTGCCGGAAACCACCGCGAACGCCACGCCCATGCCGACGCCCCCTTCCGCCAGCCCATAGCCGTCGCCGAGCTGGGCGAACGCCGCGCCGGTGCAGTTGACCAGCCGGTCGGCGACGTTGGTCGTGGCCACCGAGCAGCTATGGGGGAATTTCGGCTTGCCGACCACGGCGCCCTCGCGCATCAGCATCTTCACGCGGCGGAACGAGCCGGAGTTGCGCGGGATTTCCGGATCCAGCGAGTTGAACACGCCGGCCATGACGGCCGACACGGTGCAGGCCTCGCTCTCGTTGAAGCCGCAATCGATGTTGTCGATGTTCTCGCGCAGGTCGATGGTGATCTCGGCGTTCTGCGGATCGATCTCGATCTCAACCTTGAGCGGGATGCCTTCGGGCAGCAGCGGCTCGAACGGGTCGTGGCGGCCGGTGTTGACCATCTTCGCCTTCGGCATCTTGCGGATGCCGTGGATCATGCGCTGCTCCGAATAGTCGAGCCAGTCGCGGATGAAGGTCTTGACGACCTCCTTGCCGTACTTCGTGCACAGTTCCTTCAGCCGTCGCTCGGCGACGCGCGCGGCGCCGATGCCGGCGAGGAAATCGCCGTACCACTGGCCCGGCACCCGGATGCGGCTGCGGCACATGCGGATGACGTCGTCGATCATCTGGTAATTGCGCTGGATGCGCACGGCCGGGAAGATCAGCGAGCCTTCCTCGTACACGTCCTTGGCGGCGGCGTGATAGGTCGTCGGGATCGAGTTGCCGATATCGGCCTGGTGCGCCTTGGCCGCCGCCGTGAACAGATGCTCGCCCTCGAAGAACACCGGCACCAGGAAGCAATGGTCGGCGGGATGCGTGTTGCCGGAGTATGGATCGTTGTGCAGGAACGCGTCGCCTTCGGCGAGATCGGGATGGTACTCCGTCATCGTGCGCGCCTGGTTGTGGACGCCGAAGATGTGGATCGGCAATCCCTCGGCGCAGGCCAGCAACTGGTTGTCGCCGGTGACGATGGCGCAGGAGAAGTCGCGCGCGCTGTTGATGACGGCCGAGCGGCCGGCCCGCAGCAGCGTATTGGTCATCTCGCGCACGACGCCGTCGATGCGGTTGGCGATCACCGCCGTCAGCACGGGATCGATCGTCGAGGACACCTTGTCGGCCATGGTCAAAGCTCCCTGCGCGAGACGTCAGTCGATGCCGAAGATGTAGTTGCCGGTGCCCGAGACGGTCGTCGACGTCTGCGGGAACACGACGAGAGTCGTGGTCGGTTCCTCGACGATCGCCGGGCCGGCGATCCTGAAGCCGGGCCGCAGGTCGATCGACTTGTAGATCGGCGTGGCGACCGGCGCGTTGCCGCCGAAGTAGCAGAGGCGGGTCGTCGACGGCATGGGTGCCGGAGAGGTCGTGGCGGCGTCGCCCGGCTTCACGTCGGCCGCCAGCTTGACGATCAGCCGCGCCTTCCAGTTGACGCACTCGACCGGGCTGCCGGTATCGCGCATCGCGAAGACGCGCTCGTGCACCTTGTGGAAGCTCTCGACCAGGGTGTCGACATCGGCCTGGCCGTTGAAGCGCGAGAACGGCAGCGGCGTCTCGAGTTCCCAGACCTGCGAGAGATATCGCGCCTCGGCCAGGAACTCGATGCGATAGCTGTCTTCGGCCCGCTCGCCCAGCGTCGCGACGAACTTCCTCAGCTTGTCCTCCAGCGTCGTCAGCGTCCGGTTGACGCCGGAGGCGTTGAACCGGTCCGACGTCGTGACCAGGCTCGCCGTCTCCTCCTTGACGATGTCGGCGAACTGCATGCCCGATGCCGACAAGGCCGAGGCGACCTTGGGCAGGATCACCTTCTCGCAGCCGAGCTCCTGGGCGATCGGCAGGATGTTGATGCCGGCGGCGCCACCGCCGGCGACGATCGTGCTCTCGCGCGGATTGACGCCTTCGGCGATGGTGATCTCCTGGATCGCCTTGATCATCAGCTCGGTGGCGAGGTTGAGGATGTTCCAGGCGGTTTCCTCGACCGAGCGGCCGATGCGGTCGGCGACGGTGGCAATCGCCCGCCGCGCCGCCGGGATGTCGAGCTGCATGCGACCGCCGAGGAAGAAATCCGGGTCGAAATAGCCCAGCACGCAGGCCGCATCCGACACCGTGGGCATGGTGCCGCCGCGGCCGTAGCAGGCCGGGCCGGGCTCGGCGCCGGCGGATTGCGGGCCGACGCGCATCAGGCCGCCTTCGTCGATCCACGCGATCGAGCCGCCGCCGGCGCCGATCGAGCGCACGTCGACGGAGGAAATGCCGAGCAGATGGCCAGTCCACTGGCCGCCGAGCCAGGTGTCGCGGCTGTAGGCGAGGTGACCGTCGCGCACCAGGCCGACATCGAAAGTCGTGCCGCCGGTATCGCAGATGATGACGTTGTCGCCCATCTTCTCGATGGTCGAGTAGGTCAGCCCGGCGACCGGCGCCATCGCCGGTCCCGACTTCGCGGTATGGATCGGCGCGTCGATCAGCTCGTCGATCAGCATGACGCCGCCGACGCTGGTCGAGACCAGGATGTCATTCTTGTAGCCGGCCGCACGCAGATCGGTCTCCAGCCCGCGCAGATGATCCTGCATCAACGGCTTCAGCGAGGCGTCGATCGCGGTGGCCGAGGCGCGGCGGTATTCGCGGACGATCGGCACCAGCTGGTGCGACAGGGTGTAGGGAACGCCCGGCAGCATCTCGCCCAGCAGCTCGCCGATCCGCAGCTCATGCTCGGGATTGGCGATCGACCACAGGAAGCAGACGGCGACCGCCTCGAAGCCGCGGTCTTTCAGCGTCTGGATCACCGAGCGCGCCTGCGTCTCGTTGAACGGCACCGATACCGTGCCCTCGGCGCTCATGCGTTCCTCGATCTCGAACGTATAGCGGCGCGGGATATAGGGCTCGGGGTAATCCTTGGTGAAGTCGTGCGGGTTGACCTTGCCGCCCTCCTTGAGCACCAGCGTGTCGGGGAAGCCCATGGTGGTGACGAAGGCCGTTTTGGCGACGTTGCGGGTGACGATGGCGTTGGTCGCGCGCGTCGTGCCGTAGATCAGCAGGTCGGTCTGCGCCAGCAACTCGGCCGGGCCCATGCCCAGTTCGCGGGCCGCGACCTCGATCGCCTCGCTCATGCCGACGAAGATGCGGCTCTTGGTCGTCAACGCCTTGCCGATGGTCTGTTGCCCGGCATCATCCATCACCACGATGTCGGTGAACGTGCCGCCGGTGTCGACCGAGATCCTGAAGCCCATGGTGATCCCTGGAGTGCGAGGTCGAGAACTGGCTCCGGAGAATGCAAGCACCGTGCCGGCACCCGGCCATGTGATCACAAACTAGGCTGCATTGCGCCGCGCTGCCGCCAGGATCGACAGCTCGGCCCGGGTGGCGGCGACAAAAGCGTCCAGCTCGGCTTCGCTCATCGCCGTCGACAGGAAACCGTTGCCCTTCGTGCTGATGAGGTAGCCGCGGCGCAGCAGGCCGCGCTGAAGCGCATCGAGATCGGCACTCTCCGACGCCGTCGACCAGGCGCTGCGATAATCGCTCACCGCACGATCATGCGTGTGGATCTTGAAGATCGAGCCATGGCCGGTGATCTGCCCGGGATAGCCGCTGTTGCGCATCGCCTCCGCCAATTGCTCGCGCACGCGCTGGCCCATGGCATTCAGGCGATCGAACGCGGCCTCGGTCAGCATCTCCATGCCGACGCGTCCGGCCGTCATCGTCACCATGTTGGCGGTGAAGGTGCCGCTGGACGCTACCGGTGGTTTGCCGTTGCGATGGTCGAATACCGACATCACGGCATCCCGGCCGGCGACGGCGCCCACCGGGAAGCCCCCGCCGATGATCTTGGCCATCGTCGTCAGGTCCGGGTCGATGCCGAACTCGCCCTGGCCGCCGCGATAACCGAAGCGAAACGAGATCACCTCGTCGATGATGACGACAGCGCCAACCGCACGCGCCGCGGTCGTGACGGCGCTCAGGAATTCCGGTGTTGCCGTCACGCAGCCTGTATAAATCGGCATCAGATCGATCAGCACCGCGGCCAGCCGCGCGCCCTGACTGCGGATGATTCGCGCCGCGGCATCGGGCTGGTTGAACGGCAGCACGACGGTATCGTCGAGCACGGCCGGCGGCGTGCCCGAAACATAGGCGATCGGATGCGGGTCGTTGCCCCAGTTCTCCGGCTTCGAGTCGAGACTGACTTCGACATGGTCATAGGTGCCGTGGTAGGCGCCCTCGACCTTGGCCAGCGATGGTCGGCCGGTGAAGGCGCGCGCCGCCTTGATCGCCATCATCACCGCTTCAGTGCCCGAGTTGCAGAACCGCACCTTGTCGAAGGACGGCACCCGGCTGCACAGCAGCTCGGCGAGCGCCACCTCGGTTTCGGTCGGCATCGTGCAGGCGGTCCCATGGACGAGCTGCGCCGTCACCGCTTCGGTGATCGCGGGATGTGCGTGGCCGTGGATCAGCGAGGCGAAATTGTTGACCAGGTCGAAGAAGCGATTGCCGTCGACGTCGGTGATCCAGGCACCCTGGCAACTACTTGCGTAGACCGGATAGGGCGGCTGCCACGGCGCGATCCGCGTGATGCCGCCCGGGAAAACCTCGAGCGCACGATCGTAGAGGCGTCTGGAGGCGGTATCGGGATCGGGCCAATGCGGCATGTCGGCGGCTCCTGGCGATATGGCCATGCAATGTGATCACATTAGCCGTACAGGAGTCCAGTGATCAGCGCCGGCGCTCTTCAGAGCGTCGGATCGCCCAGCTCGAAGCCCATCAGCACGCGCCCGTGGGTCGAGCCGTTGACGTCCCAGTTCTGCGTGAAGTGTCGGCCGGCGACGCTCATGTCGCGATAGATGCGTGACATCGGGTTGTCGCTGTAGACGCTGCTGCTGGCACCGGCATCCCAGAGCAGCTCCACGGCGCGCGCCGCCAGCCGTCCGGCGAAGGCGGCGTGCGCGCGATACTTCGCCCGCTGCTCGTCGCTCGGCAGGCTGTCCCGCGCGGCGATATCGCCGACCTCGTCACAGATGCCGACCAGGAGCTGCCGGGCGGCGGCGAGGGCCGCGGAGGCTTCCGCGACCTTGACCTGCTGGGTCGGATAGCCGCCGACCTTCTGGCGCGACACCAGGGCGACGCGGCGGCGGGCGCCCTCGAGATAGAGCTCGAGCCCGGCTTCGGCGACGCCGAGCAGGGCGGCGGTGATGTAGACGCCGAAGATGCAGTAGCTCGGCGTGCGATAAAGCGGTGCCTTGTTGTAGGCATTGCCCGGCGATGGCCCGCCCTTGAGATGGATGATCGACAGCGTGCGGTGCTCGGGAACGAAGACATCCGAAACGACGACGTCATTGCTCGCCGAGCCCTTGAGGCCGACAGCCCGCCACGTATCGACGATCTCGATCTGGCTGCGCGGCAGGGCGAAATAGCGGTGCAGGTCGGGCCCCTCGTCGTCGGTGAACGCGGCGAACAGGGTCCAGTCGCTGGTGTTGACGCCGCTGACCAGCGGCCAGCGGCCCGACAGCACATAACCACCCTCGACCCGGCGTGCCTTGCCGCAGGCGGGGATGAAGATGCCGCTGACGAAGAGGCCGGGATCGGCCCAGATGTCGCGCTGCCCCTCGTCCGGCCAGTGCGAAATCATCAGGTTGTGCGTGATGTGCTGCACCATGCACCACGCGCTCGACCCGCAGCCGCGGCCGACGGCGATCAGGGCGTCGACGCCGCTGATCAGGGGACCTTCGCAGCCGCCGAACCGCGCCGGCTGGAACAGGCGGGCCGTACCGGCGGCTTTGAGGTCGGCGACATTGGCCGGCACCATCTCGCGCAACTCTTCGACCGCCGCCGCGCGTTCGCG
>CAYNOF010000007.1:0-5431 GCA_964398335.1 uncultured Rhizobiaceae bacterium | reverse complement strand
CGTGCGCGGCGCCGAGATGCAGATGCACCGGCGTCCACGAACGCAGCGGCCGCGGCTCGTCCGTGAGCAGGCGGATGCGCGCGTCGATGCGGTCGGTGGGCTTGCGCAGCGAAGCCGCCAGCAGCCAGTCGCCGCGATGGATCGAGTCCCTGGCGATCTGCGGGCCGGCGATGTTGATGGCGCAGCGCTGTCCCGCCGTGCCGACCTCGGCCGCCCGGTTCTGCGCATGCAGCGAGCGCACGCGCGCGGCGGCGCCCGAGGAGGCGATCACCAGCTGATCGCCCTCGCGCACCTCGCCCGCGAACACGGTGCCCGTCACGACCGTGCCGGCACCGCTCAAGGTGAAGCAGCGATCGATCGGCAGGCGGAAGCGGCCCGACGTCGCGCGCTCCCGCGTCGTCTCGGCCTCCAGCTCCAGCCGCGCGCGCAGGTCGTCGAGCCCGAGTCCACTCTGCGCCGAGACCGCCGTGATCTCCGCTTCGGCGAGGCTGGTGTCGGCGAGCAGCGCGCGGATCTCGTCCTCCAGTGCCGCCAGCCGCTCCGCGCTCGCGAGATCGGCCTTGGTGATCACCACGGCGCCGCGCCCGACGCCCAGCAGGTCGAGGATCGCCAGATGCTCGCGCGTCTGCGGCATCACCCCGTCGTCGGCCGCGACGACGAGCAGCGCGAAATCGATGCCGCCGATGCCCGCCAGCATGTTGTGGATGAAGCGCTCGTGCCCCGGCACGTCGACGAAGCCGACGATGCGACCGTTGGTGAGCGGCAGATAGGCGAAGCCGAGATCGATGGTGATGCCGCGCGCCTTCTCTTCCGGCAGGCGATCGGTGTCGACACCGGTCAGCGCGCGCACCAGCGTCGTCTTGCCATGGTCGATGTGACCGGCGGTGCCGACGATCATGACGGCAGGGACGCGAGCTGCGCGGTGAAGCCCGCTTCATCCTCGAGGCAGCGCAGGTCGAACTTCAACGCGCCATCCTCGACGCGGCCGATCACCGGCACGGGCAGCGCACGGAAGGCCGCGGCGAGCCTGTCGACCGCACCGCCGCTCAGCTTGCCGTTCGGCGGTGCGAGCGGAGCGAGCGACAGCGCGACGCTGGCGAGACGATCGACCGGCAGCGAGCCGCTGCCGATCTGGCTGCGGCAGGGTTCGATCGACACCGTCGCGCGCCGGGCGAGCGCGCTCGACACGACGGGCAGGAGGCGTTGCGCGAGCGCCTCGATGTCCGACGTGGCGCGTGTCAGCAGACGCAAGGTCGGCAGCTTCTCGGGCAGGCGATCGGGATCGGCGTAGAGACGCAGGGTGGCTTCGAGCGCGGCGAGCCTTCCCTTGTCGAGGCGCAACGCGCGCTTCAGCGGGTTCTTCGCCAGCTTGCGCACCAGCTCGCTCCTGCCGACGACGATGCCGCATTGCGGCCCGCCCAGCAGCTTGTCGCCGCTGAAGGTCACGAGGTCGGCGCCCTGCTCGATCGCCTCGCGCACCGTGGGCTCGTGCGGCAGGCCCCAGCGCTCGAGGTCGACCAGCTGACCGCTGCCCAGATCGTTGACGAAGGGCAGGCCCCTGGCGCGCGCCAGCGCCGCGATCTCCTTCTCCGGCACGACATTGGTGAATCCGACGACGGCGTAATTCGAGGGATGCACCTTCATCAGCATCGCCGTCTTCTCGCCGATCGCGCCCTCGTAGTCCCTGAGATGCGTGCGGTTGGTGGTGCCGATCTCGACCAGGGTGCAGCCGGCGCGCGCCATGATGTCGGGCATGCGGAAGGCGCCGCCGATCTCGATCAGCTCGCCGCGCGACACCGGCACTTCTTTTCCGAGCGCCAGCGTGTTGAGCACCAGCACGACGGCGGCGGCGTTGTTGTTGACGATCACCGCGTCTTCGGCGCCGGTCAGCTTGCGCAGCCATCCGCGCACGTGATCGTCGCGCTCGCCGCGTGCGCCCTTCTCGACCACGTATTCGAGGTTCGAGGGCGCGCCGAGCACCGCATCGCTGGCCGCCAGCGCCTCACGCGCCAGCACGGCGCGACCGAGATTGGTGTGCAGCACCGTGCCGGTGAGGTTGAAGACGCGGCGCTGCGAGGGTGCCATTTCGGCGGCGAGGCGCCGGCCAGCCAGCGCCGCGACGCCGGCTTCGTCGGCGACGGCCTTGGCGGCACGCAGATCGGCGAGCGCCGCGCGCACCGCCTCGGTGGCGGGCAGGCGGCCATGGCGCTCGATCAGCGGCGCGGTATCGGCATGGCGCAGGACGCGGTCGACGGCGGGAAGGCGGGAAACGGGTTCGCTGGTCAAAGACTTGGGCTCGCACGCGAGACGGGCGGACTCCGTACCGCCTCCGCCGATTCGCGGCAACTAGCCGTCGGGCAGAAGTAACTCCAGGGTAACCTTGTTGCCCGCCTGGGCGACACGGACGCCGCAGCCCCCCGCCTTGCCCCAGGCCTCGACCGCGGAGCCTGCCTGGGACTCCGGCAGCGGTGCCGGGCCAGTCACGGCCAGCGCCGCAGGCGCGCCGTCGTCGCCATCGAGGTATTCGATACGCATGGCCGCCTTGGCGTCGCCGGCCGCCCGCTCGCGATCGCCCCAGGCGGAGATCAGCTCGATCATCGCCAGCTGCAGCAGCCACTCGTCGATCACGCCGCAGCGCCGGTCCTCGGCGGCGATCACTTCCAATTCGACGCCCAGCAGCCGGGCTTCCTTGGCGAACAGGCGCTGGAAACGGTCCATGAGATGGGTGACGTCGCAGGCTGCCGGCACGTAGCCGGCCTGCGCCGGGCCGAAGGCGCGGAAACCGCGGATGATCTCGGCCGCCAGCTGCACCTGATCGGCGATCTGCTCGAGCCGCTGGGCCAGCGACAGCACCTCGGTGTCGCGGTCGCCGGTGCCGAAATCGTTGAGTTCGTCCAAGGCGTTATCGGCCAGCAGCTGGATCGCATTCAACGGCTGGTTGAGCTCGTGTGCAGATGCAGCAATGACGCGCCGCAGCGAATTCATCGCGCCGGTATGCGCGGGCCCCGTCTCTTTGGGCGACGTCTCGCTCATGTCCGGGTCTCCCATTCGGGCGCTGCCGATTCCGGTTGCGCCGCAGCGCAGCACCCTAGCATTTGTGGTCCAACTATATACATGGGGCACGACAAATAGCGTTCAGAATGGACATAACTGAACCTTAATCTGACTGACCGTGTTAGAATTGATGTCCCTGTAGCGGTTGATACGCCGGGTGAGACGGTGATGGCGGAGCCTAACACGGCCGATCTGACTCGTCCCATCGCGATCGTTGTGGACGACGACGAGACGGCAGCACGTGCGCTGGCCGATGTGATGGGCCGGTCGGGCCTGCCCGCGCTGCACTTTACGCGGGTGGCGCCGGCACTGGCGACACTCGACCGGCAACCTTCGATCAAGGTCGTGGTTTCCGACGTGGCGATGCCGGAGTTGAGCGGCCTCGATCTCGCGGCGGCGATCCGCCAGCGCGACGGCAATGCGCCGCATGTGCTGTTCATGTCGGGCCGCTCGGAGATGGCGATGCCGGTGGCGGCGCTGGGCCTGGGGGCGGTCGACTTCTTCCCCAAGCCGGTGCGCACGGCCCAGCTGATATCGCGGGTGCGCACGCTCCTGGGCCTGCAGACGCCGGCCAAGGTCGAGGCGGCGCAGGACAGCTGGAAGCGGCGCGACGCGGATCTGCGCAACCGCATCTGGTTGCAGAAGGAACGCCTGTCGCTGGCACGGCGGCGACAGGTGATGCCGGGCCTGCTCGATCCCGACGCGGCCTGGGTGATGTTGGTGGAATTGCTGCACGCCGAGCAGCAGAAGCGGCCCTATCACGTGTCGGCGCTGTGCGCCGCCTCGGGGGCGCCGACGAGTACCGCGTTGCGGCGACTGTCGGAGCTGGTCGATCAGGGCCTGGTGCAACGGGTCGCCGACGGCGCCGACGCACGGCGGTCCTGGGTCAGCCTGACGGAAAAAGGTCAGGGTGTGCTGCGCGCCTGCATGGATGGCGAGCAGGAATTGAGCAAGCAGAACGATTAGGCGGCCGGGTCGCCGCCACGGAGACGGAAAGATGGGTGTATCGGTATCGGATGCGACGGCCAAACCGCTGATCCTCGTCGTCGACGACGAGGACTTGGTGCGCCGCATCGCCTGCCAGGGACTGCAGCGCCTGGGTTACGACGTGATCGACGCGCACGACGGCGACTCCGCGCTGAAGCTGCTGGAGACCGATCAGCGCAAGATCGACCTGCTGTTCGCCGACGTGCGCATGCCCGGCCGTCTGTCCGGCCCGGCCTTGGCCGACATCGCGCTGCGCCAGCGGCCCGACATGAAGGTGCTGCTGACCTCCGGCCACGCCCGCACCGAGGATTTCGCCAGCGTCGGCAGCTCCTATCCGGTGCTGCCCAAACCCTATCGCCGCGCCGAACTGGCCGAGGCGATCGCCTCGGCGCTGTCGCGCCCCTGAGGACATCGACCGCTTGAGCGCCACCGAGGGCATGGAACCGTTCGAGCGGCTCGCCGAGCTGGCGACAACAGTCAATGCCATCGTCGATCCGGCGCAGGCCCTGCCCCTGCTGGCGCGCTTCGCCGCCGAGCTCGGCGGTGCGTCGGGCGCCGTGATCGTGCCGCGCCAGCCCTGGCCGGGCGAGCGCCCGCCGCGCCAGACGAGCTGGAGCGATGGCCGCCTCCTCTTCTCGCCGGCTGACGCCCAGCGCTTCCTCGCCGCCATCGGGCTGCAGCCCGCCTTCGCCCTGCTGAGGCGCGACGCGCGCCCCGATATCGATGCCGCGTTGTGGCCATCGGGCGCCGTCGCCGCCACCGTGCTGGCGGGCGATCCGGTGCTCGACATCATCTGCTTCCACGCCGAGATACCACCGCAGCGTCCGGCGCGCGACGCGCTGCGTCATGCCGCGCCGCTCGTCATCGGCGTGGTCGAGCGCATGCACCGCCGCAACGCCGCCGGCGTCGCCTTGCGCCGCTTCCGCGACTTCGCCGAGATCTCCGGCGACTGGCTGTGGGAGACCGACACCGAGCACCGCTTCACCTACCTCGAGAACCTCAGCACCGGCTCGCTCTCGGAGCGGCCCGACCAGGTGCTGGGCATGACGCGCTGGGAGCTTGCCGGCTCGTCCCTCGGGGAGCGGCGCTGGCGCGAGCACAAGGCCGACCTCGACGCACGCCGGCCGTTCTCCGGGCTGCAATACACCTCGGGCCGCGCCGGCAAGGGCCGCGCCTTCGAAGCCAGCGGCCGGCCGCGCTTCGCCGCCGACGGCGCGTTCCTCGGCTATCGCGGCGTTTCCCGCGATATTTCTGCGTTGCGCGCCGCCGAGACGCGTGCCGCGCGCCAGGAGGGCCGCTTCCGCTCGATCATGCGCACCACCGCCGAGGGCGTCGTGGTGCTCGATGCCGAGGGCCGCATCGGCTATGCCAACCAGCGCTTCGCCGAGAT
>CAYNOF010000006.1:0-2170 GCA_964398335.1 uncultured Rhizobiaceae bacterium | reverse complement strand
GCTCGAGCCGACCTTCGGCGGCATCAATCTGGAGGACATCAAGGCGCCGGAGTGCTTCACGGTCGAGCGCGCGCTGCGCGAGCGCATGAAGATCCCGGTGTTCCACGACGATCAGCACGGCACCGCGATCATCGTCGGCGCCGCCGTCAGCAATGCCCTGAAGCTGGTGGGCAAGAACTTCGCCGACGTGAAGCTGGTGTGCTCTGTCGCCGGCGCCGCCGCGCTCTCCTGCCTCGACATCCTGGTGAAGCTCGGCCTGCCGGTGGCGAACATCTGGGTCAGCGACATCGAGGGCGTGGTCTACGAAGGCCGCAACACCTTGATGGACCCGTGGAAGGAGCGTTACGCGCGGCCGACCGACAAGCGCACCCTGGGCGAGATCATCGACGGCGCCGACATCTTCCTCGGCCTGTCGGCCGGCGGCGTGCTGAAGAGCGACATGGTCGCGCGCATGGCCAAGAAGCCGATGATTTTGGCGCTGGCCAATCCCAATCCCGAGATCATGCCGGAGGACGTCAAGGCGGTGCGCGACGACGCCATCATCGCCACCGGCCGCAGCGACTATCCCAACCAGGTCAACAACGTCCTGTGCTTCCCCTTCATCTTCCGCGGCGCGCTCGACGTCGGCGCCACGACGGTCAACGACGAGATGAAGGTGGCCTGCGTGCAGGCGCTGGCCCGGCTGGCGCATGCCGAGACCTCGGAAGTCGTCGCCAAGGCCTTCGGCGAGGGCAGCGACGGCTTCGGCGCCGAGCAGATCATCCCCAAGCCGTTCGATCCGCGGCTGATCGTCGAATTGGCCCCCGCCGTGGCCCAGGCGGCGATGGACAGCGGCGTGGCGACGCGGCCGATCGCCGACATGGGCGCCTATCGCCATCGGCTGGAGCAGTTCGTCTTCCGCTCCGGCCTGATCATGCGCCCGGTCTTCGACCAGGCCAGGCGCGACCCCAAGCGGGTGATCTTCAGCGCCGGCGAGGACGATCGCGTGCTGCGTGCCGTGCAGGTGCTGCTCGACGAGAAGCTGGCGCTGCCGATCCTGATCGGCCGGCCCGAGATCATCGCCCATCGCATGCAGCGCCTGGGCCTGCGCTTCAAGCCGGGCCAGGATATCGAGGTGGTCAACCCGGCGAGCGATCCGCGCTTCGACTCCTACTGGTCGACCTATCACGAGCTCATGGAGCGGCGCGGTGTGACGCCGGTGGCCGCGCGGAACCTGGTGCGCTCCAGCCCGACGCTGATCGGCGCGCTCGCCGTGCGCAAGGGCGACGCCGATGCGCTGATCGCCGGCACCTTCGGCCGCTACCGCACGCACTTCAACCACGTGCGCGACGTGATCGGCCTGCGCGAGGGCATCGAGCGCTTCGCCGCGGTCAGCCTGATCGTGCTGCACAAGATGCCGCTGTTCATCTGCTACACCTACATCAACGAGGACCCCGACCCCGAGGAGATCGCCGACACCACGGTGCTGGCGGCCGAGGAAGTGCGCCGCTTCGGCATCGAGCCCAAGGTCGCGCTGCTGTCGCACTCCAACTACGGCAGCAACGACAGCGCCTCGGCCGAGAAGATGCGCGCGGCGCTGAAGCTGATCTGGGAGCGCGCGCCGGACCTCGAGGTCGACGGCGAGATGCATGGCGATTCGGCGCTCGACGAGGACATCCGGCGCGAGCTGTTCCCGCGCTCGAAGCTCACCGGCCAGGCCAATCTGCTGGTCTGCCCGTCGCTCGACTCCGCCAACATCGCCTTCAACCTCCTGAAGGCGGCGGCCGACGGGCTGCATGTCGGGCCGATCCTGCTGGGTCCGCGCCTGCCGGCGCATATCCTGACGCCGTCGGTGACGGCGCGCGGCATCGTCAACATGAGCGCGCTGGCCGTGGTCGATGCGCAAGAGGCCGCCCGCCGCGGCGGCTGATACCGGAGGAGACCGCCATGGCCGATACCGCGCGCGCGCCGGGCGAGGAGACCGAGAGCCTCGAGGAGGTGACGGAGACGGTGCTGCGCACCGTGCTCGAGCATCTCGAGTACGGGCGCGTCGACGAGATCCGCGCCATCGCCAACGATCTCAGCCCGGCCGGCGTCGCGTACCTGCTGGAGCAGGTCAGCCACGATCAGCGCAACCAGCTCGTCGGCATCCTCAAGCGCGATCTCGATCCCGAGACCCTGGTCGAGCTCG
>CAYNOF010000005.1:0-3845 GCA_964398335.1 uncultured Rhizobiaceae bacterium | reverse complement strand
TGGCGCGCGCCGAGGCATTGCTGCGTTGAGACGCATCGCCACGATAGCCCCGTCGTATCGGCTGATCGCGTAGGCTTCACAGGAATTTCAGGCACCTTGATTCGAGACGCCGGGGAGCGCTCGATAGTGTGTGCCAACCTTATCGGAGGGGGAGCCCATGAAGACATCGCATCTCATCATCGCATCCGCTGTCGCTGCCGCCATCGGCCTGCCCGGCACCGTGCTGGCGCAGAAGGCCGAGACCGAGAAGTGCTACGGCATCTCCAAGGCAGGGCAGAACGATTGCCAGACCGCGTCGTCCTCGTGCGCCGGCACCTCGAAGAAGGACGCGCAGAGCGATGCCTGGATCGCCGTGCCCAAGGGCACCTGCGCCAAGATCGTCGGCGCTTCGCTGACGCCGAAGTAATCCGCCATGACCGACCGCGCGTTGCCGCCCACGGGCATCGGCCTGCGCGCGCGCCACCTCGAGGAGCTGCCGGCGTGCAAGCCTGACGTCGGCTTCCTCGAGATCCACGCCGAGAACTATCTCGGCGGCGGCCCGGCGCTCAGGCGCATCGAGCGGCTGCGCGCCGACTACCGCTTCAGCGTGCACGCGGTGGGCCTGTCGCTGGGCAGCGCCGAGGGCCTCGACGCAACGCATCTCGCGCGGGTGAAGGCGCTGGTCGAGCGGCTGCAGCCCGACCTGGTTTCCGACCACCTGTCGTGGAGCGTGACCTCGGGCACCTATCTCAACGACCTGCTGCCGCTGCCCTACACCGAGGAGTCGTTGGCGATCGTCTGCCGCAACGTCGAGCGGCTGCAGGAGAGCCTGGGCCGTCGCGTGCTGATCGAAAATCCCTCATCCTATCTGCGCTTCACGCATTCGACGATCGGCGAGGCGGAGTTCCTCGCCGCCATCGTCGCACGCACCGGCTGCGGCCTGCTGTGCGACGTCAACAACATCCACGTCACCTGCTCGAACATGCGCCTCGATGCAGCCGCCTATCTCGACGCGCTGCCGGCGGCGGCGATCGGCGAGCTCCATCTCGCCGGCCACGCGATCAACGACGCCGACGGCGAGACCATCCTGATCGACGACCACGGCTCGCGCGTCGCCGAGCCGGTCTGGGCGCTGTTGCGCGGGGCGCTGGCGCGCTTCGGCGATCGGCCGACCCTGATCGAGTGGGACACCGACGTGCCGGCGCTCGACATCCTGCTCGACGAGGCGGTGCGCGCCGATCGCGAGCGGCGGGCATTCGGTATGGGTGCGGCGGCATGAGTGCGCTGTCGCTTGCCGAGCTGCAGACGGCGTTCCGCAGCGTGTGCCTGGGTGGCGACGCGCCCGATCTGGCCGTGCTGGTCGATGGCGCGCGCATCGGCGCCGAGGCACGGCTGCGCATCTATCGTCACCATGTCTTCGACAGCCTGTCGACGGCGCTGGGCGCGACGTTCTCCAGCGTGCTGTCGCTGGTCGGCGACGGCTTTTTCCGCATGATCGCGCGCGACTATATCGCCCGCACGCCGCCCGCGAGGCCGGTGCTGAGCGAATACGGTGCCGACTTCGCCGACTTCATCGAGCGGCATGGGCGCGCGTGCGACCTCGTCTACCTGGCGGACGCCGCGCGGCTCGACTGGGCGTTGACCCGCGCCTATGGCAGCGACGGCGGCCCGGCGCTGACCGTCGCTACGCTGGCGGCGATCGCGCCGGAGGCGTTGGGTGACCTTCGGCTGCGGCTGCGCGCCGGCGTCTCGCTGCTGCGATCGGCCTATCCGGTCGATCGCATCTGGGCGGTCGCGCATGGCCAGGACGACGCCCCGATCGATCTCGCAGCGGGTGGCGTCGAGCTGGTCGTGTTCCAGCGCGACGACGATGCGGCCTTCGCGCGGCTGACGCATGGCGAGGCGGTGATGCTCGCCGCCTGCGACGGCGCGACCAGCCTTGCGCTGGCGCTCGGGCGTGCGAGTGCCGCCGATCCGGCCTTCGACTTCGCGGCCGCGCTGCCGAAATTCCTCACCCTCGCCATCCTCGCCGCGCCATGAACGCCTACCGCGCGCTCGCCACCCGCCTCGATGCCTTCCCGCAGCCTCTGCTGCCGCTCGCGATGCGGTTCGGCATCTTCTTCGTCTTCTGGCGCGCCGGCATGCTGAAGGCTGCGAATATGGAGCAGGCTACCGCGCTGTTCCGTGACGAGTATCTCGGCGCCCAGGACAAGGAGCCGGTACCGCTGTTCTTCCAGCAGGTGCTGCACATGGCCGACTGGCCGGCGGAGGCGATGGCGTGGATCGCGACCTGTGTCGAGCTGGGCGGCCCGGCGCTGATCCTTGCCGGACTGGGTACGCGTGGCGCGGCCGCCCTGCTGTTCGGCATGACGCTGTTCATCCAGTTCTGTGTTTACTGGCGAGATTACCCCTCGCACCTGCTGTGGTTGTCCATCCTGCTGTTCCTGCTCGTGCGCGGCCCGGGGCCGTGGTCGCTCGACCGGGTTCTGAGGCTTGATGGCACGGTGCGGCGCGGACCGCCTGACGACTCGCTGACGCATGACGGGCAGTTTCAATCACGTTCGTAATTAATTGATTTGAAACATGAAATGCCGATCAATGGGTTTTGCTGCAGTGCACGATGACCGAGACAGCGCGACCGCCTAGTCGCTTGTTTTTCCCCATCCTCGCCCTCTATATTCCGCCCGCTTTTTCGGGGCGAGTGGCGGGCCCCCGTAAGGCCCGCTCGAGGAGCAGTGAGTATGTCGATGACTCTGCCGCCGGGCTACCGGCCGACGGACCGCGAACAGTTCATGAATCCGCTTCAGCAGGAATACTTCAGGCAGAAGCTGCTGAAATGGAAACAGGAACTGATCAACGAATCGAACCAGACCCTCGCATCGCTCCAGGAAGAAAGTCTCTCCCAGCCCGACCTCGCCGACAGGGCCACCGCCGAAACAGACCGCGCGCTTGAACTCCGCACCCGCGACCGTTTCCGCAAGCTGATCGCCAAGATCGACTCCGCCATCCGCCGCATCGAAGAGAACACCTACGGCTACTGCGAAGAGACCGGCGAGCCGATCGCGCTCAAGCGTCTCGAAGCCCGGCCGATCGCTACCCTGAGCGTCGAGGCGCAGGAGCGCCACGAGCGCATGGAGCGTACGCGGCGCGACGAGTAGCGCTGTCCACAGCCCTGTCAGGCAACGCGCATCCTGCTCTGGCAGGATGCGCGTCGTCGTTTTGACGGGGAGCTTCCGCATGTTCAGCCGTTCATTCATCGCCGCGGCCATCCTCGCTGCATCGGCTGCAATCGCGCAGGCGCAGACCGCACCGGCTCCAGCGCCGGCCGCGCCGTTGACCGGCATCCAGGCGTGGGCGGCCCTGGTCGGCAACTCGGTCAGCGGCAAGATCGACGGCAAGGACTACGTCGACTACTACATGGCCGACGGCACGGTGAAGACGATGGAAGGCAGCCAGCTCTCGACCGGCAAGTGGTCGCTGGAGGGCCAGCAGGTCTGCTTCAAGTACCCGCGCGAGCAGCGCGACTGCTACACCATGGAGGTCGTCGGCAAGGTCGTGACCTTCAAGGGCAAGGACGGCACCGGCCTGCGCTTCGACATCCTCGAGGGCAACGCCAAGAACCTCTGATGCGCCGCGCGGAACCGCGCGCTCCCGTCCCTATTCGAACTTGATATTGAGCTCCTTGAGCTTGCCGCCCCAGAAGGCGTGCTCGGCGCGCACCGCTTCGGTGAACTGGGCGCGCGTCATGTCGGGCGGGAAATCCAGCCCGTCCTTGTCGAGCGCGCCCTTCATCTTGGGATCCTTCATGGCCTGCTTGGTGGTGGCCTCGACCTTGTCGAGAATGTCGGTGGCCGTGCCCTTGGGTG
>CAYNOF010000004.1:0-1161 GCA_964398335.1 uncultured Rhizobiaceae bacterium | reverse complement strand
CGTTGAGGATCTTGCCGCGCAGCGGCAGGATCGCCTGGAAGGCGCGGTTGCGACCCTGCTTGGCCGAGCCGCCGGCCGAATCGCCCTCGACGATGAACAGCTCGGACTTGGCCGGATCGCGCTCCTGGCAGTCCGCCAGTTTGCCGGGCAGCGAGGAGATATCGAGCAGGCCCTTGCGCCGCGTCAGCTCGCGTGCCGTGCGCGCCGCCTCGCGCGCGGCGGCGGCCTCGACCACCTTCGAGACGATGCGCCTGGCCTCCGTGGGATGCTCCTCGAACCACTCGCCGAGCTTCTCGCCGACGATGGTCTCGACCACCGGGCGCACCTCGGAGCTGACCAGCTTCTCCTTGGTCTGCGAGGAGAACTTGGGATCGGGCACCTTCACGCTGAGCACGCAGGTCAGGCCCTCGCGCATGTCGTCGCCCGACAGCGAGACCTTCTCCTTCTTGGCGATGCCGCTTTCCTCGGCGTACTTGTTGACGCTGCGCGTGAGCGCGGCGCGGAAGCCGGCGAGATGCGTGCCGCCATCCTTCTGCGGGATGTTGTTGGTGAAGCACAGCATGGTCTCGTGGTAGGAGTCGTTCCACTCCATCGCCACCTCGACCGTGATGCCCTCCTTCTCGCCCCGGATCGAGATCGGCTCGAGCAGCGCCTGCTTGTTGCGGTCGAGATAGCGCGCGAAGGCCTCGACGCCGCCCTCGTAATAGAGCTCGACCACCTTCGGCTCGACGCCGCGCGCGTCGGTCAGCAGGATGCGCACGCCGGAGTTCAGGAACGCCAGCTCGCGCAGGCGATGCTCCAGGGTGGCGAAGTCGAACTCGATCCTGGTGAAGGTCGCCGGCGAGGGCTGGAACACCACCTCGGTGCCGCGCTTGCCCTCCGGCGCATCGCCGACGACCGTGAGGTCGCTCTCGGGATCGCCGTCGGTGAAGCTCATCTCGTGGACGTGGCCGGCGCGCCAGATCTTCAGCTTCAGCTTCGAGGAAAGGGCGTTGACCACCGAGACGCCGACGCCGTGCAGGCCGCCGGAGACCTTGTAGGAATTCTGGTCGAACTTGCCGCCGGCATGGAGCTGGGTCATGATAACCTCGGCCGCCGACACGCCTTCGTCATGCATGCCGGTGGGGATGCCGCGGCCGTTGTCGGTGACCGTCACCGAGC
>CAYNOF010000003.1:0-5216 GCA_964398335.1 uncultured Rhizobiaceae bacterium | reverse complement strand
GCACACCATCACCGACCCGGCGGCGCTGGTTGCCTCGCTGACTAAGGTGCGCACCCAGGGTTATGCCACGGTGATCGAGGAGAACATCCCGGGCGTGCTGTCGGTCGGCGCGCCGATCCGCGACCGCGGCGGCGTCGTGGTCGCGGCGCTCTCCGTCGCTTTCCCGAAATATCTCGACTCCGGACTGACGCTTGCTACGGTCACGCCGATGGTGATGGGCGCGGCGCAGCGGACCTCCAGGACGCTGGGCGGCGGCCTCAGCCGTTGAACCAGGGGGAAACGCATGGAACTCAAGGGCACGGTCGCCGTGGTCACCGGCGGCAATGGCGGGCTGGGACAGCGCATCTGCCACGCGCTGGCGGCGCAGGGTTGTCACATCGCGGTGGTCTACGCGCAGAGCAAGGACCAGGCGGAAGGCGTGGCGCGCGAGCTCGAGCGCCATCAGGTCAGCGCCGCGACGTTCCAGTGCGACGTCACGAAGCGCGAGCAGGTGCAGAAGCTGGTCGACGACGTGGTCAAGCGCTTCGGCCGGCTCGACATCCTGATCAACGACGCCGCCTACAACAAATCGATCAAGTTCCAGGACCTCGACGGCCTGACCTACGAGGAATGGAACAAGATCATCGACGTCAACCTCACAGGCCCGATGCTGCTGACCAAGGCCGTCGCGCCGGTGATGAAGCGGCAGGGCCAGGGCCGCATCGTCAACATCTCCTCGGTCGCCGGCCTCGGGCCGACCGGCTCGTCGATCGCCTACGCGGTGTCCAAGGCCGGCCTGATCCATCTCACCAAGTGCATGGCGGTGGCGATGGCGCCCGAGGTGCTGGTGAACTGCGTCGCGCCCGGCCTGCTCGAAGGCACGCGCGCCACGGCCAACCTGCGGCCCGAGGCGGTCGAGACAGGCCGCAAGGCCTCGCTGCTGGGCAAGGCGGCCGACAAGGACGACTGCGCCGACCAGGTCGTCACCATGTGCCGCACCAACACCATGACCGGCCAGACCCTGGTGATCGACTCGGGCCGGACGTTCCACTGATCTTGGGGAGCGCCGGCGCTCCCAAAGAAAGATCCCTTCGCTAACGCGCGGAAAGATCGACCGCCAGCGCCTCGGGCAGGCGGTCGAGCCGGTACACACGCATCGCCGTGCCGCTGAACAGCGCCGTCTTCTCGTCGGCGCTGGCGCCCGATGCGAGGCGCTTCAGGCCGTTCCACAGCACCTGGTAGCTGCACATGCCCTTGTCGACGGGGAAGTTGCTCTCGAACATGCAGCGTGCGGCGCCGAAGGCCTCGATGCAGGTCTCGACATAAGGCTTCCACGTCTTCGCCAGCTCTTCCGAGCCCGGCGGCCTGGGGCGGCGATGGAAGTCGAAGCCGCTGACATACATGGTCAGCCCGCCGACCTTCACCGTGACGTTGGGCAGCGAGGCCAGCGCCAGCATCTGCGCCTTCCAGATCGGGAAGACCTCCGCCTGCTTGCCGGCGAAGGGGCCGATGCCGAGCGGGCCGCCGACGTGGTCGACGACGATGGTGAGCTCGGGCACCGCGCGCGCCAGCGCGACCACGTGCTCGAGCTGCGTGTGGTAGCACCACACGTCGAGCGGCAGGCTGTGCTTCGCCAGGCGACGCGCGCCGTCGTGGAAGGCGGGATGCTGCAGCGGGCCCGGCGGCGCCGACACCAGGTTCGTCGTGATCTCGGGCGAGGGATGCCAGGCGGTGCGGTTGCGGATGCCGCAGAAGCGCGCCCCGGCGATGGCGATGTGCCGGTCGAGCAGCGGCGTGACGCGATCGCCCAGCGTGAGGTCGACCAGGCCGATGATGCCGGCGCAGGCGCGCGTGCTGCCGTAGCGGCCGCTGGCGCTCATCGCCGCGACGCCGGTGACGAACTCGGTCTCGCCCAGCGATTTCTCGGCCTCGGGTCCGCCGGCGCGATACATCTCGCCGCACTGCACGAAGATCGTGCCGCGGATGTCGTGGCCGCTGCCGGTGTCGGCCAGCAGGTCGGGCAGGAAATAGGACTGGCCCGCCGCCGGCCGCTGCCAGAGGTGATGGTGCGGGTCGACGATCGGGATGCCCGGTTCGAGCACGGGCTCGCTGACCTGCGCCAGCCAGTCCTGGCGCACGATGATCTGGCGCCCGTGGCCCAGCAACGGATCGGTGGTCGACATGTCTGCTGCTCCTACTCGAGGCGGATGTTGGCCCGCTGCACCATGTCGGTGAAGAAGGCGATCTGCTTCTCGCGGAAGTCGGCGAACTCCTGCACCGTGTTGGGGTGCGTCAGCGCACCCAGCTCGGCGAGCCGTGCGGCGACCGCCGGCGCGGCGAAGGCGGCAGTCATCTCCGGGTTCAGCCGCGCGATCAGCCCGGTGTCGGTGCCCGCCGGCGCGAAGACGCCATTCCATTCCCAGGTCTCGTAGCCCGGCAGCACCTCGGCGATGCCGGGGACGCCGGGCAGCACGTCGATCGGCCTGGGGCCGGTGTGCGCCATGCAGGCGACTTCCCTGGCCTTCAGCAGCGGCACCGTCCCGGGCACGTTGCTGAACTGCAGCGGGATGCGGCCGGAGAAGAGATCGCCGCGCAGTGCGCCGAAATCCCGGTAGGGCACCAGGTTGATCTTGATGCCGGCCATGTGATTGAGCAGCTCGAGCGAGATGTGCTGCACCGTGCCGACGCCGGTCGAGGCACAGTCGAGAACGCCAGGCTTCTTCTTCGCCAGCGCGATCAGCCCGGCAATCGTCGTGGCTTCGAACTGCGCGTGGCGCATCAGCGTGTTGGGCGTCTGCATCGACAGGAAGACCGGCAGCAGGTCCTTGAGCGTGTCGTAGGCGAGCTGGCCGCGGCGCAGCGAGGGGTTCACCGAATGGGCCGTCGCGTCGTAGAGCAGGGTGTAGCCGTCGCTGGGCGCACGCGCCACGATCTGCGCGGCGATGGTGCCGCCGGCGCCCTGCTTGTTGTCGACCGTGAAGGTCTGGCCCAGCCGCTCGGTCAGCGCCTGGCACAGGATGCGGCAGACGACGTCGGCCGTGCCGCCCGGGCTGTAGGCATTGACCACGCGCACGCCGCGCGCCGGATAGGCCTGCGCCTGCGCGATCGACGGCGCCGCCAGCATGGCTGCGGCACCACCCAGCACGGCGCGACGCCGCACACCACGAATTGAACGCATGAGCGTGTCCCTCCACTCACCGCGGCACTTGGCGGCCGCATGCGCAAAGTCTGCGGTTCGATCGATGTCGCTGACAACCAAGCCCGGCGCGGTGGCTGCTATGCTTCCACCAAGGTCTAAGGTCGTTTGTAACCTGGGCGCGCTACCATCCGGCGCATCCGACGAAGGAGGTCCCCATGTTGAGCAGCGGCACGATCACCACCAGCGACGGCACGCAGATCTTCTACAAGGATTGGGGCACAGGTCAGCCGATCGTCTTCCATCACGGCTGGCCCCTGAGCGCCGACGACTGGGACGCGCAGATGATGTTCTTCCTCGCCAGGGGCTATCGCGTCATCGCCCACGACCGGCGCGGCCACGGCCGCTCCTCGCAGACCGACAGCGGCAACGAGATGGACACCTACGCCGCCGACGTCGCGGCGCTCGCCGCGCATCTCGACCTGAAGGACGCGGTGCATGTCGGCCACTCCACCGGCGGCGGCGAGGTGACGCGCTACGTCGCGCGGCATGGCGGCAACGGCCGCGTGGCCAAGGCGGTGCTGATCGGCGCGGTGCCGCCGATCATGCTGAAGACCGCGAGCAATCCCGGCGGCCTGCCGCTCGAGGTGTTCGACGGCTTCCGAGCCGCGCTGGTCGCCAACCGCGCGCAGTTCTTCCACGACGTGCCGGCCGGCCCGTTCTACGGCTTCAACCGGCCGGGTGCGAAGGTCTCGCAGGGCGTGATCTGGAACTGGTGGCGCCAGGGCATGATGGGCGGCGCCAAGGCCCACTACGACTGCATCAAGGCCTTCTCCGAGACCGACTTCACCGACGATCTCAAGGCGATCGAGGTGCCGACCCTGGTCATGCACGGCGACGACGACCAGATCGTGCCCTACGCCGATTCCGCGCCGCTGTCGGCGAAGCTGCTGAAGAACGGCACCTTGAAGACCTACAAGGGCCTGCCGCACGGCATGTGCACGACGCACCCCGAGATCATCAACCCGGACCTGCTGGCCTTCATCAGGGGCTGAGGGCGCGTCTAGCGCGCCGCGCGCGCCTTGAGCTCGTCGCTCGGGCGGATGTCGGGGGCGCGGCTGTAGACCGAGATCGCGCAGACCAGCACCACCGCCATGAAGCCGAACAGGCTGCGATAGGCGAGCTCGCCGCGCGCGCCGTCGGCCGTCGGCGTGAAGCTGCCGAGGATCACGCCCGACAGCGTCTGCATGCAGGCGACGCCGCCCATCACGCAGGTGTTCATGGTCGCCATGCCGCGGCCGATCAGGCGGTCGGGGAAGATGCCGCGGCCATGCGTCATCACCATGGTCGAGGACGCGCTGACGAAGCCCATGGCGATGATGCCGGCGACCGCCACCCAGGAAGGCGGGCTCTTCAGCAGGGCGAAGCTCGCCAGGATGGCGGCGATCACCAGGGTGCCGCACACGGCGATCCATTTGCGCGTGTCGAGGATGCGGTCGAGCGGCGAGAAGGTCATCATGCCGAGCTGATAGGCCACCACCGCGGCCAGCAGCACGTTGGCCGACTCGACGATGGAAAGCCCGTGCACCTCGCGCAGGAACGGCCCGCCCCACAGGCCCTGCACGGTGAAGGTGCAGGCGTAGTTGCAGAAGTTCAGCACCAGGATGAACGGCAGGTTGGGGCTGCGGATCACCTCGACCAGCCCGCGCAGCATCTCCGCGCCGGTCTCGGTCTTGCGTGCGAGGAAGGGATGGCCGGGCGGCGCGTCGCGCACGATCAGCCACACGGCGACCAGTGCCACGGCGCTGAACGCCACCATGATGCCGAACATGCCGCGCCAGCCGATGTGCTCGGTGCCCCAGGCCAGCGGCGTGGTGGCGACCAGGTTGCCGATCAGGCCGATCGACAGGACCATGCCGGCGAGCGTCGAGAACCAGTCGGGCGGGAACCAGCGGCTGATCACGATCATGCTGCCGATCAGCATGCAGCCGAAGCCGGCGCCCATCAGCGTGCGGCCGGTCAGCAGCACCGGCCAGCTCGGCGCCAGGGTGAAGATCGTGGCGCCGGTCACCGCCAGCGCCAGCAGCGCGCAGATCGTGCG
>CAYNOF010000002.1:0-6722 GCA_964398335.1 uncultured Rhizobiaceae bacterium | reverse complement strand
GACGGCGGTCGAGGACCTGCTGGCCACCGAGCCCGGCCCGTTCCGGATCCTGATCTGCGGCTCGCTCTACCTCGCCGGCGAGGTACTGAAGGCCAATGGCTGAGTTCCGCACAGCGGCGCATGCGCGCCGGCCGCAGGGCTGGCGCGACAGGGGGTTGCCTTGTCAGTGCGGCGGGCCGCGTCTAACGTGAACGATGCGAACAAATGGCGAAATCCGGAAAGACCTGACATGAAATTCACGGGTACCGACAATTACGTCGCCAGCGACGATTTGCGGGTCGCGGTCAACGCGGCCATTGCGCTGCAGCGGCCGCTGCTGATCAAGGGCGAGCCGGGCACCGGCAAGACCGTGCTGGCGCACGAGGTCTCCAAGGCGCTGGGCGCGCCGCTGATCGAGTGGCACATCAAGTCGACCACCAAGGCGCAGCAGGGCCTCTACGAGTACGACGCGGTCACCCGTCTGCGCGACTCCCAGCTCGGCGACGAGCGCGTGAAGGACATCCGCAACTACATCAAGCGCGGCAAGCTGTGGGAGGCCTTCACCGGCACCGGCACGCGCCCGGTGCTGCTGATCGACGAGATCGACAAGGCCGACATCGAGTTCCCCAACGACCTGCTGCAGGAACTCGATCGCATGGAGTTCTTCGTCTACGAGCTGCAGGAGACGATCAAGGCCCAGCACCGGCCGATCGTGATGATCACCTCGAACAACGAGAAGGAGCTGCCCGACGCCTTCCTGCGCCGCTGCTTCTTCCACTACATCCGCTTCCCCGACCGGGAGACGATGCAGGAGATCATCAACGTCCACTTCCCCGACATCCAGCGCAACCTGGTGCGCGAGGCGATGACGGTGTTCTACGACATCCGCGACGTGCCCGGCCTGAAGAAGAAGCCCTCGACCTCGGAGCTGCTCGACTGGCTGAAGCTGCTGATGGTCGAGGACATCCCGCCGGATGCGCTGCGCAGCAAGGACAGCTCCAAGCTGATCCCGCCGCTGCACGGCGCGCTCTTGAAGAACGAGCAGGACGTGCATCTGTTCGAGCGGCTCGCCTTCATGGCGCGGCGCGAGAAGACCTGATTTCTGCCATTCCGAGCGTCGGCGAGGAATCCTGAACGATATCTCGCTGCGCTCGACATGACGGGTGCTGACTGAACGCGGCGGAGGCCGGCGATGTTCACCAACTTCTTCCTCGAGCTCAAGAACGCCAAGGTGCCGGTCTCCATCAAGGAGTACCTGGCGCTGCTCGAGGCGATGGATGCCCATCTCGCCGACTACAGCGTCGACGATTTCTACTATCTCAGCCGCTCGATCCTGGTGAAGGACGAGCGCAACATCGACAAGTTCGACCGCGTCTTCGGCCATGTCTTCAAGGGCCTGGAGAAGGCGGCCGACGCCGCGACCGCGGAGATCCCGGAGGAGTGGCTGCGCAAGCTGGCCGAGAAGCTGCTGACCGAGGAGGAGAAGCAGCAGATCGAGGCGCTGGGCGGCTGGGAGAAGCTGATGGAGACGCTGAAGAAGCGTCTCGAGGAGCAGCAGAAGCGCCACCAGGGCGGCAGCAAGTGGATCGGCACCGCCGGCACCTCGCCGTTCGGCGCCTACGGCTTCAACCCCGAGGGCGTGCGCATCGGCCAGGACAAGCACCGCGAGGGCCGCGCGGTGAAGGTGTGGGACAAGCGCGAGTACAAGAACCTCGACGACACCGTCGAGCTGGGCACGCGCAACATCAAGATCGCGCTGCGCCGCCTGCGCAAGTTCACCCGCGAGGGCCTGGAGACCGAGCTCGATCTCGACGACACGATCCGCAGCACCGCGCGCAACGCCGGCTACCTCGACATCAAGATGGTCCCGGAGCGCAAGAACAAGATCAAGGTGCTGGTGCTGTTCGACATCGGCGGCTCGATGGACGCGCATATCCGCGTCTGCGAGGAGCTGTTCTCGGCGGCGCGCACCGAGTTCAAGCACCTCGAATTCTTCTACTTCCACAACTGCATGTACGAGAAGCTGTGGAAGGACAACCGCCGGCGCCACACCGACACGACGCTGACCTCGCAGGTGCTGCACACCTATCCGTCCGACTACAAGGTGATCTTCGTCGGCGACGGCTCGATGAGCCCGTACGAGATCGTCTATCCCGGCGGCTCGGTCGAGCACTGGAACGAGGAGGCCGGCCAGGTCTGGATGCAGCGCTTCACCGACACCTATTCGAGCTGCGTCTGGCTCAACCCGGTGCCCGAGCGCCACTGGCAGTACACGCCCTCGATCCAGCTGCTGAAACAGCTGATGGGTGATCGCATGTATCCCCTGACCCTGGGCGGTATCGACAGCGCGATGCGCGAGCTCAGGCGCTGATTGGGAGCGCCGGCGTCCCGCCGGCCCTCCCAATTGAAAGTCCATGCGCAATCCACGCCGCAAGGTGGGCCAATGGTTGGCCCTTGGTCTCGTCGGTGGCGGTGTCGCGCTGGCGGCTGCGCTCAGTGCCGACTGGATCGGCGAGCTGCCGAGCATATTGATCGCATCTATCGGCGGCGCCTGTGCGATGTTCGGCCTGGTCGGTGGCCTCATGTCGGTGTTTGCCGCGATCGGCCACGCCCGGCTGGTGTCCGGTCGCGGCGTTATCGCCCGCTGGCACGTCGCGCCGGGCGAATGGGACCGCTTTCGCGCCTTTGATGCGATCCGCGCCGCGCAGGATCCGACGCTGGTCAACGAACTGCGGATCCGGACGTGCACGCCGAAAGAGGGCGTCGACGTGATCGTTGGCCGCACGCAACTCATCGTCGACGGCTCGTATCACACGTTGAGATTTCGCGGCCTGCCCGAGCTGCGCGCGGTCGGGTGGCTGAACGCCCCGGCCGATCCTGAATGCCTGGAGTTCGCGCTCCTTTATCCAGGGGGGCGGTATGGCGGGGCCAAGCGGCTCAGCCTGCGCGTACCGGTACCGCCCTCTGCGCGGGAAGCAGGCGTGCGCGTCTTCTACCATTTCCAGTCGGCCGTTCCCCAGTTCAGGCCGGGCCTTGCCTATCGCCGGCCGGGATTGGTCATCGGCTCGGGCGTCGGCCTGGTTCTCGCCTGCCTGGCAGCGAGCGGTGTCGGATGGCTGCTCAAGGCGCGCGGGATGACGGGCGAGCTGCCCGAACGCCTCGTGGTATTGGGCCTCACCGTCGCGATCTTTCCGCTGCTGGTCACGGTGCTTGTCGTGCTGATTGTGCAGCCCTGGAAAAAGTCGGAGCAGCGTCGGCGCTCCTGAATCAGGTTCCGACGCGCAACGGCGCCGTCATCCCGCGCAGGCAGGCGATGACGCTGGGCGCCACGATCTTGCCGGTCCTCGGGTTCTCCTCGCTCGGCACGTTCTCGATCTTCAGCGTCAGCCGCGCGGTGTCGCCCTCGACCTCGATGGTGTGCGTATTGCGCTCGACAGTCGGATCGGCCCAGATCTCGAGCGTCGTGCGATCGGGTCCGATGCCGGCGAGGCCCAGGGCCGCGGCGACGTTGACGTTGGCGGGGAAGCCCCTGGCGCCCTCGGTGGCGTTGCCCTGGAAGACGCGCTTGGGCTCGTTGAGGCCCTTCAGGGAAATGCCGCGCTCGACGAGGTAGGGCGCGCCGTCGAGCCCGTTGGGCGGCTTGCGCGTGATCATGGTGACGCGCGTGATCCCGCCCTCGGCGACGGCGCGCACGGCGTCGAAGCCCAGCAGCCCGCCGGTCGGCACGATCACCTGGCCGCCGCTTTCCCGGGCCTTGTCGACAAGGTCCATGCGGCGCAGCAGGGCACCGGCGTTGACCGTCATCAGGATCTTGCCGGCGCCGATCACCGCGTCGCCCAGCGCGGAGAACGCCGCCGACGGCGCGCAGTCGACGACGATGTCGGCATGCCGGGCCAGCTCGGCGTTCTCCACGACCTTGGGCACTTTCGCGAAGCCGGCAACGGCCTTCGCCGTCTTGTCGCGGTCGCGGCCGGCGACGGCGGTCAAATGCAGGCCGGGGATTCCCTGGTCCAGGGCGCGGGCCACCTTGAGGCCGATGGTGCCGAGGCCTGCAACGGCGACGGAGCGGGATGCGTGGGCGGTGGTGGACATGGTGGGCAGGACGCGCGACGTTTCAGGGACGGCGAGCCTAGCGTCTGGCGCACAGGGAGAGAAGCGGATGGCGGGTCGATTGGCGGGCAAGGTCGCGGTCGTGACCGGCGCGGCGCCGCGCGGCGAGGGCGTCGGCAACGGCATGGCCACGGCGATCCTGTTCGCGCGCGAGGGTGCCAAGGTGGTGCTGGTCAACCGCAGCGCCGAGCGCGCCGAGGCGCTGGCCAGGCAGATCGTCGGTGAAGGCGGCGAGGCGGCGATCTTCGCCGGCGACGTCACCCAGCCGGAAACCGCGAGCGAGATGGCTGATTTCGCCGTCGACCGCTACGGCCGGCTCGACATCCTGCACAACAATGTCGGCGTCGGCGGCCCGGGCACGCCCGAGACGGTGTCGATGGAAGACTGGAACCGCGTGCTGCAGACCAACCTCACCAGCTCCATGGTCTGCTGCAAGTACGCGATCCCGAAGATGCTCCAGGGCGGCGGCGGCTCGATCATCATGGTGTCGTCGATCGCCGGCGCCGTCGGACTGTCGGGCAGCCCCGGCGCGGTGGCCTACGCGACCGCCAAGGCCGGGCTGCACGGCATGACCATGTCGATCGCCGCCGACTACGCGACGAAGAACGTGCGCTGCAATTGCCTGATCGTGGGCTCGGTGCATACGCCGATGGTGGCGCATCTCGGCGCCGAGGCCCGCGAGCGCCGCCGCAAGATGGTGCCGATGCAGGTCGAGGGTACGGCCTGGGACATAGCCTACGGCGCGGTCTATCTCGCCAGTGACGAATCGCGCTGGGTCACGGGTATCATGCTGCCGATCGACGGTGGCCTGACGGGTGTGCGCGCCTGGCCGCGCTGAGGAGGACGACATGGACAAGCGAGCTCTGGGCAAATCCAATATCAAGGTTGCGCCGCTGGCTTTTGGCGGCAACGTCTTCGGCTGGTCGGCCGACAAGGACATGTCGCTGAAGCTGCTCGACCAGTTCGTCGATGCCGGCTTCAACCTGATCGACACGGCCGACGTCTACTCGATCTGGGTGCCGGGCCATACAGGCGGCGAGTCCGAGACCATCATCGGCGAGTGGTTGTCCAAGCGCGGCGGCCGCGACAAGGTGGTGATCGCCACCAAGCTCGGCATCCCGATGGCGCCGGACAAGAAGGGTCTCAGCAAGGGCTACATCGCAACCGCGGTCGAGGACTCGCTGAAGCGGCTGAAGACCGACTACATCGATCTCTACCAGTCGCATCGTGATGATCCCGATACGCCGGTCGAGGAGACGCTCGAGGCCTATGGCAAGCTGGTGAAAGCCGGCAAGGTGCGCGAGATCGGTGCGTCGAACTTCGAGGCGCCGCGCCTGAAGGCCTCGCTCGAGGCCAGCGCCAAGCACGGCTATCCGCGTTACCAGACCATCCAGCCCAACTACAGCCTGATGGAGCGGGGCAGCTACGAAGGCGACCTCGAGAAGCTCTGCGCTGCCGAGAGCGTCAGCTGCATCGGCTACTACTCGCTGGCCAGCGGCTTCCTCAGCGGCAAGTACCGCTCGGAAGCCGATCTCGGCAAGAGCGCCGCGCGCAGCTCGCGGGTGAAGGGCTATCTCAACGACAAGGGCATGAAGGTGCTGGCCGCGCTCGACGATATCGCCAAGCGCTTCTCGGCGACGCCGGCGCAGGTCTCGCTCGCCTGGCTGATGGCCAAGCCCACCGTGGCCGCGCCGATCGCCAGCGCCACCTCGGCGGCGCAGCTCAGCGAGATCATGAAGGCGGCGACCATCAAGCTCGATGCCGCCGCCGTCGAGCAACTCGACAAGGCGAGCGCATAGGAGGCCTGCCATGTCGACCCTGCTGTGCGTCGGCACCTCGGGCATGTCGGTGTGGTTCAGCCGCGACCTGGGCGAGACCTGGACGCGGCCCTACATCGAATCCGGCCTCTATCTGGAATGCCGCGTCTGGTCGATGACGGCGCACCCCAAGCGGCCGGGCGAGGTGCTGGCCGGCACGGATATGGGCATCTATCGCTGGCGCGAGAGCGAGAAGCACTGGACGCATCTGCCCTCACAGCTCGACCAGATGCATGTCTGGTCGCTGGTGCAGGCGCCTGACGATCCGGATTACCTCGTCGCCGGCACGCATCCCGCCGGCATGTACTGGTCGAGCGACGGCGGCGGCACCTGGAATCGGGCGCAATCCGCCTTCGCCGAATCCTGCATCTTCGTCGGCAATCCAAGGGTGACGCAGATCCTGTTCGATCCCGTCGATGCCAACGTGGTCTGGGCCAGCGTCGAGATCGACGGCGTGCATCGCTCCGAGGATCGCGGCCGCACCTGGAAGAAGGTCGGCAGCGGCCTGGTGTCCGACGATATCCACGGCGTGGCCGTGGTGCGCAACGGCAGCAAGCTGGTCTACGCCACCACCAACAAGGGCCTGCATGTCAGCCGGGACGAGGGCAGGACATGGCAGTTCCAGGAGCTGCCGTCGACGTGGCAATACACCCGCACCATCGTGCCGCGCGCCGACGGCGATGCGACGGTGTTCCTCACCAACGGCAACGGCCCGCCGGGCTCGACCGGCCGCCTGCTGCGCAGCCGCGACCACGGCCAGCACTGGGAAGACGCCGGCCTGCCGGGCGAGCTGAACTCGACGCCGTGGACGGTCGC
>CAYNOF010000001.1:0-2782 GCA_964398335.1 uncultured Rhizobiaceae bacterium | reverse complement strand
AGATGGGGTGGCCAGACCAGGTCTCCAGCCAACTTTCAGCAATTGTCGCGCCGAGCCTGGCTACCCATGGCGATGCCGACCCGTGAGAAGGGTCACGGCCAACAACCATGATGACGGCGCACCGATTGCCGACACCCAGCGCCTCCGCTGCCACAGCGGTATTGCGCTCCACGGTGCAACGCCTCTCCTCTGGGGTTTTCGCCAGATTTGGACCACCTGGAAAATTGTCGATCCTGCACCAGCGATCTACAAACGCCTCCCGCATACGCCAACGAAGTGGTGGACAATCGGGGTACCAGGTCCGAAACCTCTCGACGATGTCATTCAGCTCGTTCGTCATTTGGCATGCTCCGTATCAGTCGCCGATTCGCACCGTCAGGTCGGCGTTCCAGGTGCCGGTCCGCTCCAGCTTGCCGTTCGTCATCCTGAACGACTTCCAGCTCCCTTCGTGGCCGTCGATGTCGCGCGCGATGTATTCCTGCTTTCTGTCAGGATTGCGAAAGACCCTCTGCCACTTCGCGTTTTCGTCGCTGTATTTTAGCGTGCGATAGCCCATTTGCTCAGCGTCCTGCTTTGCTTCATCGTTCGTCAGATATTTTTTGTTTTTCCGTTGCGCTTCGGCTGCGGCCTTTGCAGCTTCTTCCTGTTCTCTTTTCGCCTTTTCTTCTGGCGTTTCCTTCGGCGGATCCGGCCGAGGTGGCAGTTGATCCTCCGGCACGCCGCCCGCCCTCATCGCGGCCACATCCCTCTCCCACTGCTGCAACCTTTGCTCGTACCTTTCCTCTTCGGTCATCGCCATGGCGTGCGGGAAGAACTGCTTCAGCGGCGGATCGGGGTAGTGCTGCTTCAGCGTGTAGTCGTGGAAACCCAACCAGTTGAGGTCGGCGTCGAACTTCTCCCAGGCGCCCGGCGTCCTGGGGTCGATCGCGCGCACGATGTACTCGCCGGTGTCCGGATTGATGAAGACCTGCCGGCCTTGCGCGTCGATCAGCGCCTCGTCCGTCGGCACGAAGCCCAGCAGCGCCGCCTCGGCGACCTCGTTCTTCTGCGCGATCCGCGGCGGGAAGCGCTGGCCGGAGAACTCGTATTTCCAGTCCTCCATCGCGGCTTTGAGGTCGGCTTCCCACTCCTGGAACTCGGCATATTCCCTGGCGGTGGCCTCGAAGGCCCGTTCCGCCAGCTGCAGCGCCTGCACGGCAGCTGTTGCCGCCGCCACATCGCCCGCGGGGATCGTCTGCAGGGCCGCGCGGGCCTGGTCGACGCGAGCCGCGGCGGCAACGTTTGCGCGCTGGGCGGCGATTATCGCGCGCTGGGCGAACGCCGCGAGCGCGCGCAGCTCCGCGAGTGCAGCGGCGCCTGGCGCTGTCATCTGATTCGCGTCCTGAACGCGATGGAATCCCGGTCGGTCGCCCGTGCGCACGCGTGGTGGAACGAAACTAACCGGCGTGCTCTCTGTCCTGACGCGCGGATTCCACTCGAGCGTATGCGCCTGGCGCGGCTCGGTCGGGACATAGCGCGCGAGCATGCCGGCGATGGCGTCGTCGTCGGGACTCTTGCCGGCGATGCGGCGCTCGGTGGCGATGTCCTCGATCAGTCCGGCGCGGGTATTCGCGACCTCCGCGTCGTCCATGCTCGCCGGCAGTGCCCTGGCGGCGAGCTGCAGGCCGCGCTTGACGGCGTAGACTTCGTCCTCGGCCGTCGGATCATTGCGGCGCAGGCCGGCCTGCCAATCGCGGAAGCGCTGCCAATTCGGCAGCGGCAGATGGGCGATTGCAGGAACGAGGTCGCGGCACGCGAACTCGCGCGGCGCGTGCGTCATCTGCATCGCCAGCGCGCCGACCAACGCGGGGTTCGGGGCGGCCTCGGTGCCAGCGGCGTTGTGATCGAGGCGTGTCTCGATCGCCTGGCGGTGTTCGGCGTCGAGCGCCACCCATTCGCGCACGGGGATCTGCGACGGATCGGTCAAGCCCTCCTCCAGCACGCGCCCCAGCACCTGCTCGCCCAGGGTGCGGGCGTTCACCTCGGCGGTGGTGGTAGCGCTCAACAGACGACGGATGGTCGCGGCGCGCACGGCCGGCTCGGTGATCGCTTTGGCCTGCCGCAACCGCCAATGCAGCGTCGGCTGGGCGCCGGCCGGCGGCGTGGCGTTCAGGATCTCGGTGCTCGCGGCTTGCGCACGCTCGCGGGTCTGCGCTTCGGAGAGAAGCGTATCGAGCGCGACGCGGTCGTGACCTTCGATCACCGCCGCGTAGCGTGTGCGTAACGCTTGTGCGCGCCCGGGATCGCGATCGACGGCGGCGCCGATCGCCGAGACCAGCGTGCGGCTGGTCTGTCGGCGCAGCGCCGTCTCGGTCAGCGCCGAGTCCCAGCCTTTGCGCTCGGCCTGGTCGCGGACTTCCGCGCGCGCGGTGCCCAGCGAGCGGCGCAGCAGCGCATCGTCGGTCCAGTGCAGCCCGGCATCGGCCTGCATCAGCGCGATGCGGCCCTCGCTCGCCGCGTCGTACCAGCGCTGCCGCTCGGCGGCGGTGTGGCGTTCGACCTGGGTCTTGAAGGTCGTCAGTCGGCGGTCGGCGAGGTCCGCGAACATGCGCCGCTGGTCGTCGTCGGTCAGCGCCGCCATCTCGCGGTCCTGCGCCTTGGTGTAGGCGTCGAGCACCGCAGGGGCCTGCGTCAGCGCGTCCTGGCCTTGCTGGTTGAGGTAGCCGTTCTGCGGGTCGAAGAGCAGCGCCTGTTCGGTCTCGCCCATTCGCGTGTCGGCGAGCTTCACCGTGGCTTCGTTGTT